>CAILAO010000874.1 GCA_903832105.1 uncultured Pseudomonadota bacterium
AGTAATATACTGGGTGGGAAAAGGAAAATTCGTCAATCGGCCGGAACTGGATGCTTGCATGGAGATTACTCGACAATGGCCAAAAGACAGATCTGAACTGATAGACGTCTTAAATCGCACAAGAAACTTCTATTCCTTTGATCATGCCACTTCCCTGAACATCGAAGCACAGTTATGCGGTTGCACCGTCATGCTATTTAACGGCACTGAGTTTAAACACCATGTTGCCCCAGCCACGGAAGTAGTTGCCATGGATCTTGAGCGGGACAAGATTTCTGTCAAAAATTTCCTGGCGCACATTAGGCAGGTATTTAATATCCCATAATAGTTTGAACTGATTCCATAACCTTTAGGCGTTCTTCTTTAATACGCCGGCTAAAGCCGGTACACCAACGCGACGTAAAAGCGCATTTTATCCCGCAGGAAAAATTTAAAAAAATGACATCGATTCCCTTCAAACCTCCAACTCAATTCGACCTCAATTTTTCACCATATCTGTCTTAATGCCATACACTTAAATTGTAACGACCACGCAGTTCCCGTTTCTTACCGACCCCTGATTACCGACTACGTCCTCCCACCCGCGCATCAGCGTCGCTGCGCGAAAATTTCCCGTTTTCAACGCCTCAACGCTTCAACGCCTCAACGCCTCAACGATTTCAACGATTTCAACGATTAGTCACAAAAGTATTAAAATGTAGGGTTGCCCCTGATGACTCAAAAAAGCAGCAAGTTTTTAACACCCCAGGTTTGACTCCGTCTCCCGTCAATCACTTATTGCATGAATAATTTTCAGTTTAAGCTCCTCGTTGTCTTCATCTCCGTCAAGCACTGAAATTATAATCTCTTTAAGCAGGGACTTGTCTATTTTTCCCGACGCAACATGATAGCTGATGTTCTCCATTTCATGCAGAAATCGTTTTGTAATAGCCATATACCCGTTAAAAAGAAGCATTTGCGTGCAAAGAGTAATGGCAATTCTTTTGTTGCCGTCTTGGAAACAATGAAACATGCAGGCGCCAAAGAACAAGTGAGTCAGCTTCTCCTCGAATGTCGGATAGTAATCGTCATTTTGAATTTGAGTTAATACACTGTCAAGCTGTCCCAAATTGAGTTGCCCCAAGGCTCCGCCACCGCTAATCTCGACGGTCTTTCGATGCGTATCTACAGCCTGTTCAAGTGTAATATAAATTATCGGCATTATTCCCGTTCCTTAAGGCGTTTCATCACATCTTTCGCCTCCTCTAAGCGCTCTGCAAGCTCTTTGCTCTTTTCTCCTAGAAACCGTTCAAACTCTTCAGCCTGCAACGGAGTCACATATTCTTTTAACTGCTGGTGCAGTGCATCACGAAAAGCCAAATCACGGCTGGCCATTTTATTGCGGGCTTTCTCAATCAAAGGTTTCCAGTGAGGAAGAGATTCAAATTCATAAAAAAGCAGGTCGGCTTCAAATGATGTGAGTTTTCGGCCTTCCTGCTTGGATTTCTTTTGCAGCATCGCCCCGAAACCACATTCAAAAGAAGCGACCAAATCAAGAATCTCCGAATAGAAGGTGTCCCGCACTTTGTCTTTTTCATGAAGTTTCAGGACTTTCCGATACTCCTCGGCTTTCTCTTTGAATATGCCTACATAAATCTTATCGGTGTACATGGGATATTTGAAATTCCCCATATCTACACAATCCTTCAACGCATCTGTAAACTGTCGGCGGTAATTATCCTCTTCAAACCAGGAGTGTAAAAAATCTTCATCCTGTTGATTAATGTACTTTGTACCACCGCCAGTCCGCTGATTTATAGTATCAATGACAATATCCAGGATGGCTTGCCTGAGCAGTCTTGCCCTTTCACTTTCAACCAGCAACATCGCCATGTTAAGGAAAGCTCTGAAATTGAATATCCCGAGGTTCTTTGCCTTCAGCCCGACATTAATGTCGGGCTGTTGCTCACGATTTACATCTAACTTGAACTCCGCCAATGACTTACCTCGTAAAACCCTGTACCAGTTACGTGCAAACTCATCTTGATTCTTTTCGATGTAACGTTCGATAGTCCTTACATCAACCTCGAAAAATCTTGCCACAAGGTCTTTTGTGACGTAATAATCTCCCTTATGTTGAATGCATTCTATCTTTGTGGCCTTGCGGATTTCCTGCAGGGCATACTGATTATTCAGTATGTTCTGACGTTCCACATGGGATGATGTCAAATCCTTAGGCATTATTCTCCTCCTGAACTTTCCACTTGATTATTTTTTAAACAGAGCCATATCAAATCACATTATGGATACAATAAACGTCCGCACTGGAACTTGCAATAATTCCCCAATTATAAAAAAATGAGTTGCGGCTCTGCCACCGTCTCCCTATGTTCACCGAGCGAAGCTCTTTCGGCCTGTCCGCCATCCTGTCCTTCATAGCCGCCTCGGCAAAGTAGGAAGCTTCTTAGCGACGGGGGAAGTGGCTCCCC
>CAILAO010000875.1 GCA_903832105.1 uncultured Pseudomonadota bacterium
CGTCTGGCGCAAAATATTAGAGATAGTTTTTTTTCTGTAGACAAGTCCGAAAAGGTACGGTAGTGAGTTGAATCGCTGCGACGTTTTCAGTTGGGGCTGAGCGGAAAATTTTGAATCTCCTGTGTCTCGAAGCGTCGCGCACCTTTCCTCTCCGTTCTATCAACAAAAACGAAAGAAGTTACGTCATGGAACTAAAGTTTGTTTCCTGGAATGTTAATGGCATCAGAGCAACACTCAGAAAAGGTTTTTTGGATTTTTTTAATCAAGTTAATGCTGATTTTTTTTGCCTACAAGAAACTAAAGCCAGCGCGGATCAAGTAACTATTGAAACCTCTGACTATGAGCAATACTGGAATGCCGCAGAAAAGAAAGGCTATTCTGGCACAGCTATTTTTTCGAAAATAAAAGCCCATCATGTCCATTATGGGCTTGAGGTTCCAAAACACGACAAAGAAGGCCGTCTCATTACACTTGAATTTGATGATTTCTACCTAGTTAACGTTTATACTCCCAACGCTCGACGTGAACTTCTCCGACTTGACTATCGAACCAAAGAGTGGGATATCGACTTTCTCGCATATCTAAAGCGTCTTGAGCTCAGCAAACCTGTCGTTTTTTGTGGCGATCTCAACGTAGCCCATAAAGAGATTGATCTTGCAAACCCCGCCGGAAATCGAAAAAACGCCGGGTTTACCGACGAAGAGCGATCTGGATTCGACAAAATAGTGGCCGCTGGCTTCACTGATACTTTTCGGGAGTTTGTTAAAGTGGGGGGGCATTACACATGGTGGAGCAATTTCGCCCGTTCAAGAGAGAAAAATATTGGGTGGAGGATTGATTATTTTTGCATCTCAAGGGCTCTCCGCCCTCGACTCAAGTCTTCGCGGATTCTACCCGAAGTTTTTGGATCGGACCACTGTCCGATATTAATGACTATTGACATGTAATAACCCGTGGTGTCGACTATCCTCATTAGCCATGGATGGTCTGTTTTTACTCTTTCTTCCTTTGGTCTCTTCTACCTTAACTTACGAAATAATTTATCAATATCCATGCTGACCTCCGTTTTGGAAAGTTTTTGCTTTTATCCAATGACAACAGAGGTCAACTTTTTTATTAAAAGCGCTCAGTTAGCCATTTATTCGGTGGCGCTGGGCGCAAGCTATACGTATTTCACTTTTTTGTTAAGGTTCCCATTTTTTTAATAAAGCAATTACAGGCAGTTCCAAAATCCAAAAATCGAAAGCGTGTAACATATTGAGAACAAATGGTTTTTTTTGCCCAAAAAAAAGAACTAAAGTTTATCGTTTTATTTTCCGATGGTGGTGCTAAGGGTCAGGAAAACTCACACTAAAAAAAGGGAGAGAAAACAATGAGACGATTCGTATACGTCATGACAATCGCGGCGGCTTTCTCGGGTTGCTCGAAGGAGGTTTTGACAGACGGAAATAAAGCGCAGTTCACCGCAGTGTCGAAGGGACTGGATAGCAAGGGAATGGATAGTGCTGATGCAACAGCGGCCGTTGCGCCGAGTGACTTAGCGACTAAAAGTGACCTGGATGTTTTGAACAAGCTCTTGGAAGAGGAGACTGCGTCCCGCATCCGTGCGGATGAAGATGAGAGGCTTGCCCGCATTGCGGCAGATGAAAGATTGGAAAAAATCGTGGCTGATTTGGAAACACGCCTTAACGACAAGATCAAATCAGTCGAAACGGCTCTTGCCGATCTTGACAGCCGAACGGCGTCACGTTTTGCAACGGTCGACGCAATGTTTGCCGATTTGAGAGCGGAATTAGATCGCCAGCGCACTGAATTCCAGGCGCAACTTGATGAACTGAAAGCAAAACAGTCAAATCTGGAAGACCTAATTTTGTTTGTTCAAAACGAAGCTAAGCAGAGAGCGCTTGACCTTGAAAACAAATTCACTAAGGACATCAAAGATCTTGCTGATAAGACTGAAGCGTCGGTTAACGATCTTCAGACAAAAATCGCTGCCGCAAACGCAGACATCGCTGATGCGAACAAGAGAATCGCAGGCATGGATGAAAGACTCAACAACGTAGAAGGGCAGTTAGCGGAACTCGGAGCTCAAGTGTCAAAACTTGAGAAAGCTGTGGACGCGGCCCAAAAGGATATTGAGATTTTAAAATTCTTCAAAGACAGAGTGCAATTTTGTGCTGCCGCAACAGTTAATGTGGCGGATTTTGAGAAGCGCCTCATTAAGTTAACCTCTGCAAATGCCGTAAATTTTGGCGCAAGCACAACCTCTCAATACGGGTTTGGACAAATGTTCGACAGGCACTACCGTTACAAATTGGCGGAAGTCATGTTTGACCATTATCACTATAATGCGTTTTTGCTTGAACAAGCAAAAGTTCAAAGCAAACTTTTGACCCAAGCTTGCGCCGCGCTTATCGCGTACCCGGACAAAGCACTCCCAGGCGGCAATCCACCCATTATGGGTCAAACCACGCTGAATGGCAGTACTATTAAGTGGAACATTCCGACAGAAGCGGAAATCAGAAGAGATTTCCGTCTCGTTATGGGTGCGGATGAAGAATTGATGAAACCGGAACTGGAAAGGATCGTGGGAGTCTACAATAATATTCTCGTCTCCGGCAACCTGCTGACCGATGCCGAATGGGGCCGTCATGTGGAAATGATCTTAAAGTTTGTGGCATCAGGCACCAAGATTACAGGTGCTTTAATCTCACGACTTGAGAAAGATTTTATCAATAGCACAGTTCACAAAAGCATCGTTATGTCTGAAGGAAACGTGGCTTCTAATTTTTCAGATCTAAGTCTCTGTCGTTTCGGTAAAGGCAGTGCTGCTTTTTCGGATGAAGCTGGTCTCCGCTACGCAAGCCTTGAAGACGGCGTCGTAAACGGTGTTGCAACTAAGTTCCATCTGCCGCAACAACACTACTTCTTCCACGACAAAGCAGCAAATAAAATCTATGTTTCCAACTTTGCGTATCGATTAGCCATGGGAGCCTCGCTTAATAACGCCTACGCATCCTTTGGTGACGCCAGCAAAGTCATGGGCAAAAACGCTACTGATTTGCTCGCAAGCGCTAAAGAGTTTGTGTCATTTGCGGACTTCGCCGTAACCAAAGAAAGAAACGTCTCCTACGATTTGACTGCAAGGTGGCTCGATACTGCGGCTGTTTGCGGTGGATCACTCGTATATGGCGGAAGCGGGAATTATCAAACCTACCCATCAGCTGGCGCTTTCAGCGTTCGGGCGAAAATCCCATTTAGAAATGATTCCGGGTGCTGGACCGCCAACTTTCTTGAAACTCAGAGCGTATGTTCACAGGTTCTATTTAATGACATCAGCGGTTCAGTAGCTGGCGATATTTTGAAGCATCCATACAGTGTCAACGCACCAGGACGCATGGATACCGAAGCTCACCCGGCCGTTGCTGGATCGTATTTGGTTCAGGCTCACGCAGATTCTCAAGCCGGCATTTATGATGCAAACCCTGAATCCATTTGCGCAGAGCACGGTATGATGCCAACAGAGACCCCCGTTTCTCGCACAACATGGGGCAATGAATTTTTATATCCTTACGTAGATCAAGTGTATGGCATCCAATTCTATCGTGAGAAAAAACCAGGTGCGGTCAACGCGGCAGTGCGGTTCTGTATATCAGTTGGTGCCTTCAACTATGGGAAGGGCATCTATATGGACGGAGCCAGTGGATCGGAATCAAGCGATCCATATATGAGATTAACCTCTTTGGGCATTATGGCCAAGAAATTGCCTGGCTTCCCAGAATCTCGCCCCATTTTGACGAATTTTGTATGTAACGAGATGTGTACGCTGTCGGGCAGAAGTTCTGGTCAGGTTGTGTTTGGAACCTCAGTTCTTGAGTTGAACTATGCTCTAAAAACAAGGATACCATTTACGCTTGATTACAATTCTATGTTCAACACGGATAAATGCGTGTGCAGTCAGTAAGATAAGTATGTTTTCGATCGTATCAATTAAACAGATGGTTGCCGCCATGGAGGGCGGCAACCATCAAAGCATTTTAAGGACTTAAATGGACAACGCTTGAGGTTGCTATGAGAAAAAAAAGTTTATTGCTTGTAATGGTAGGGTTTCTGAGCACGCTTTGGATTGCTTGCTCAAAAGAAAACACAAAGTCCAACCGTTCAGTGGATATTGAGCGATTATCGATGACAAATTACCAAGTTGCATCCTCCACGCCCTGCGAACTTATGAGTCCTGAAGCGAAGGGAAAGAAAAATTGTTACGAACTTTTTAAATCAGATACCGACCAAACTTTTGCTGGAAAAATCAAGAAAAACAATGAGGCATTCACCCTCGTTGACAATATGCTTCAAGAATATGCGATGACCAACGGCACCGATATCTCCGATGTGCTAACACCATTCATTGATCAAACCGTAAAGCTATTAGCAAAACTTCAAAAAAAGGAAATTTACCTCGAGGATATGAATTCGGTGGCGATTCGGGAATTTTCCATAGAGGTGAATAAAGAACATGTTGTGATATTCGATCTCTCAGGAACAGAGTTTAGCTGTTCGCTTAGATTCCCACAAAACTGCCGTACGTTAACGCAGGGTTCTGAAGTTATGAAAGGCGCGTTCCGGCTCGATTGGGATAATGCGGACACGTACTATCGTGTGAAAGCCATGAGTGGATCACGGAAAGATCAGCTATTTTTCTTTTTAGACGGAACTTTGCTGGAAACATTGAAGGGCTTTGCGGATCAGATTTTTACATGTGACATGTCGTTTGATACGTTGACGACTGAAGATAAGGCCGCAGACGGCGCACCAGTGTTTACGGCGAATTTTATAAAATCGTGTGAGGCCAAGGCACTTTCCGGCTACAGTTCATTTGCCGAAACATGCGTGGATCAAGGGCTATGTAAAAGTTCCACCATCGTGAGCGAAACTTCCGTGGTCAACAAAGGATATTTGACGTTTGCGTCTGGAGTCTATTTGGATCGACTGGTGCTTGATTCCACAACCGACAACACTATTTACTATTTAAGCGCGCAGAGTACCATCGATTATCTCTCCTATGTGGGGCAATATGTACTCGTTACCGGAACATCCAAAGTATTTTCAATTGTGACCAATTTGGACCAAACAAACCAAGAGGCCGTGATTTTTGTCAACAACATCGAATTGCAAAGCATCAAAGATTCACTCATAAGGATTAATTTGATGGCAAAAAATGATGGGTCCGGCACGATCAAGTTTGTGAATGCGTTAAACGGCGAAGAAGAGTTCGAGTTTGGATTTGGATTTAAAGGGACCGATACGTACACGGACGGTGTGAACGAATCTGAAAATGCGTTTTTCCGAACGGCCGCCTTGACGGAAATTTCAAACCAAAGCGAGAGAACCATTTTAGAAACGACAGGGATAGTTTCAGAGTATAAAACAAAGGAAGGAACAACCGATGTCGTTCGAGTGATTCAACCGATTACTGTCATTAAAAGGGGTTCCGACGGCGCTGCGGAAACCGTGTTTCCTCAAAACTCAAGCACAAATTTACCAAAAGATAATGATGTCGTAAAACTGGTTTCGGCTTTTTCAACCATAAGGACTGCGGCCCCATCGGCTTTAATGCCCTCTGGATGGGCACCTGATCGTTATTTTGTAGAGCAATTGGCGCTACCACGAACACTTATTCCTTACATAGATACCATCGTGGATGGCAACGACGTGAGGCTCATTTTGCTGGATGATAATTCAAGCACTTATAGCAGTTCCGTATTGATGAATAGCGCGTCC
>CAILAO010000876.1 GCA_903832105.1 uncultured Pseudomonadota bacterium
AATAATCTCTCGCACATCTATAGCTTGGAATTGGCTTATCACGCCGATAATGACCAGTACGCGACATTTGGCTATTGGGTCGGACCTGAAGGCCTTGGTACCCAGTGCTATGATGATGCAATCGCCTTTTCGCTCAACCCTTGTGATAAAGCGCGTTACAAGTACAAGGTCCAAGAAGCTGACGAAGCGACATTCAAAGGATACGCAGAAAGCGGCATTCTAAAGAAAAACAAGGTGATTCCTGGCTGCAAAATCCCAGACAAATGGAGCGTTGATCAGGCAAAGGCTATTAAAGACGAAAACTCGGCGGTCGTTAAATGCGAAGGCGTCGTAAATGATTCAGGTGCGAAGAAAAAGAAGAAAAGGAATTAACTGTCCTCCTTTAAAGCACCTGTCACATTTGTTGTCACTCAAGACTTTTATCCAACACCCCGAAAAGACTTGACGAATCAAAAAGAAGCTCCGTGGCATAAAAGTTGCTTAGTGAGAGTTGCCCTATCCCGAATCCTCGAAAAGGAGACGGTATGGGGGGGGGCTGCCCTAGACTTTGATGCGGCTATCTAATGATGTTGTTTTGTTGTGGGACTGGATTTAGAGCGGAGTTTGAACATGAATTATAAAGCTGTATTTTCGTACCGGAACTGTAGTTTTCTGATCGTTTTTTCTGCTGTTTTTATTGCATGCCTTTTATCGTCAAGTAAAGCGCAGGCAGAAACTCATGCCTTCATTCAAAGTATGCGTTCAGGCTCTGTAACGCACCTTCTCATCTCGCAATCAGTGGACGGCGAATTTGGAAAGTTTGACACGCTGGCTGATTCGTATACGTCACCCGAAGGTATTACTTACGCTCCATACCAAGAGAGCAGATACTGGCAGGGATTTAATTTCAGAACATCGTTTGGGATTGAACTTATGAAGTTCATTCAATTCTCAGCCGGCCATACATTTGTTAACCTTCGTCAAAAAAGTAACGCCTTGGAAAATCTCAGAGGATCGAGGCTTCATGGTGAATTTGGCCTCGTTTTCAGTTCGCCTATCGGAAATCTTGAAGCTGGCCTCGGACTTATTGGATCTAAACTCGATTATCAAAAGCAACTCGAAAGCGCGACGTTTTACGGAAATGGGACCTACTATTCCCTCGGTGTCAACTATTTCCTTTCTTCTCGCGTATCAGTCTTTGGCCAAATCAAAATTCAAGAAGAACATCTTGTCAAAAACGGCGGGGTTTCATCGGTAAAATCGATCGACTCTAACACATCCGGAGCTGGGCTGGGTTTCAGGATTTGGATGTAATTTCTCAATTCGAGACTTGATCTCATCTTCTATCTGTATTACAAATATTTTTCAACTTTTTTGTGCCCTATTTTCTGGCCCCATAGTTAAATGGATATAACGAGCGCTTCCTAAGCGTTAGTTCTTGGTTCGATTCCAGGTGGGGCCGTAAAACCTGCTCTCCCAAAAATTTTTCCTCCCATTCGCGATATTTCTTATTTTTATTTTACTTTTTGTGCACTGCTCATTATTTGCACGATCCGGTTAAAGCCGCTTTAGAAGCCGCTGATGAAAATTCGAAACATGATTTATCAACACATCGCTGTGGATAATTTTTTTTTGATTCTTGGAACCTATTTTAAAACTGTCAGGGAACTAGCTGATATTTCTCCCGATTTTATTGGTTTTTTATTCCCTCTAACTATCGAATATTCTTTCGGTATTAGGGATAGCTTAAGTTAC
>CAILAO010000877.1 GCA_903832105.1 uncultured Pseudomonadota bacterium
ATGACAATGATTAAGTCTAAGTCTTTCAACCTTAACCCAGTGCCATTACCTCTACGCCCTTCTTTGCAGTGCTTCGATCGGACTGATACGTGAAGCTTGCAAAGCCGGAAAAAGTCCTGAGACAATTCCGACAATTGTTGAAATCAAAATAGCAATAATAAGTCCCCACCACGGAATCTCTATCGTCCAATCTGTCATAAACCCGACCATTCCCGCGACAAAAATCCCGAGAAATCCCCCTACGAGACCGCCTAGGATGCATATAAATACAGCCTCGGAAAGAAATTGGAATAAAATATGTCTTCTCTTTGCACCAATTGCGCGTCTAAGACCGACTTCGCCGATACGTTCCACCATACTTGCAAGCATTACATTAGCTATCCCGATGCCGCCAACGACCAGCGATATTAAAGCAATTGTCAGGAGAAAAAACGTGAATAACTGTGCTGTTGCCTTCTTTTGCTGGATGATCTCGTCAGCCGCCGTGACGGTAAGGACTTTTGCACGGCGATGTAAAATTTCGAGACCACTTTTAAGGCTCTCTTTTACTCCAATTGGATCGAGATGTGTGGGGACTTTTACTACAATCCTTTCTAACGCGGAAAGCATCGGTCTTGAACCCAATCTTGATATGGCAGAATTCATGGGCAAAATGAGTGCATCGTCTAAATTGAGCTGCTTAATTTCAAGGCCCTCTTGCTCGCCTTTTGAATTCATGGCGCTAGACGGGGGAGTGTTTGATGTGGATTTTTTCTCAGCTGTTTCTTTTTTTTCTTCCTTTTTTTTAGATGACGACTTTGCCAACACGCCAATCACCCGAAACCAAGCTCGGCTTATCCGAATTTCTTGATTAAGGGCCTTTTTGGGGTCAGCCTGAAACCATTGTTCCGCAAGATCATTTCCGATAACTGCTACAGGAAACGCTAATTCATTTTCGGTGGCAGTAAAAAAGCGGCCTGCGACGAGACGCGTAGTGATAACATTTGGATAACTCGGATCGACACCGAAGATATTTAGTTTTGGCTCTTTAAGGGGGCGGTTGATATCAGAAGATGTCCACTTACTAATTCCAGTGGACTCCATCATTGGAAAAAGCTCCTTGATCACCGATTGATCGCGCCTGGAGAGACCGATAGAAAACGAAATCACTTGACGCCAATTCTCATCATCAAGGTCGTTAGCGGTAATATGGATGTTTTGAGCGCCTAATGATGCGATGAGACTCTCAACCTCTTTCTGAGCGCCAAGTCCTATTCCAAGCATTGCTACGACAGAAGCGACGCCAAATATGACGCCAATAATGCTAAGGGAAGACCGAAGAGGATTGACCTTTAAAGATTCAAAGCTTTCTTTGGCATATTGATCAAATCGATACATAAGACTTAGCTTTCCAATATAAAGAGAACCTCTACTTCCCCATCTGGCTTAGCCTCCTCAGGAACACTTTCTAGAACAACTTCAACTCGAAAGGCGCGCACGTCTGAAAGTGCGTGCTTTTCCGGAAGATTAGCCTCAAAGTCGCTGACCAGCATTGCCATGGGAGAAATCGACTTAATCGACCCCTTAATAGTTACCTCACTGCTTCCTAAGATTCTTACTTGAGTCACATCACCGACTTTAATCGAGTTATAGTTTTCTTCTTTTAGATAGCATTCAACATAGAGATTTTTGTCGTCCACGATTGCTGCAACCTTATTTCCCCGCCAGATAACTGAACCCACTTTGGATTTTGCGCCTCGCCAAGCTCTCAAATACGTAACTACTCCAGCCATAGGAGCTTTCTCAGTTACATTTTTTGCGAGTTGAAAAACCGAGAGCTCGGATTCAAACCGCTCAGTCGTTTTTCTATCACTTTCTTCAATGGCCGCGAGTAAGTTGCGCTTTCGCTTGATTTTTTCTTTTTGCAGGTTAAGGACAATTTTTTTTGATTCAATGTCTAAGTCTTGAATAATTTTATCCCGATTTGACAAGAGCCAGGTTGTGTCAACTTTGTCGGAAATCTTGGACACGCGTCCGACTTCAAGAAGATCCACCTTGGTTTCCTGTTCTGCTATCTTACCTTCTAGATCTTTGATTTCATTTGTGACTTTTTGCATACTTGTCTGAAGCGAAGCCTTAGACTTAAGCGATCGATTTTTAACGTTCGCCTCCCAACGAGACCCATCCTCAGCCTCAAATTGAACTACGGACTCATCTTTTTCAACGATTTTACCTTCAGGTGCAAGCATTAGAATTTTGTAACGCGAAAAACGACTCCATGAGGGGGGGCCGATTTGCACCATTGATCGCGATTTGACAAAACCAAGCATTTTTATCTGTTTTGCAACACTATTTGAGGCTTCGCCCGACGGTAAATGGCCTGTCAGAAGGATGGTGAGTAAGATCAAAATATTTATGAAAAGCCTCATACGACTTTACCGTCTTTCAAATTGATAATGCGCTTTGCTCTCGCCGCAGTTTCGTCGTCATGGGTCACCATGACAAGTGTCACATTTTGAGTTTCATTCATCAGAGTTAAATAATCCAGGATTTCTCCTTTGACACCCGAGTCGAGATTACCAGTCGGTTCGTCCGCAAGAAGAAGTCTCGGCTTATGAATCATCGCTCGTGCGATTGCGCCACGCTGCTTTTCTCCTCCAGAAAGCTGGTGGGGTTTATGAGATGATCTGCCGCCAAGCCTGACAAGTTCTAAGGCCTCCTGGGCCTTTTCTAATCGTTCAGACTTTTCGATGTCCTGATAATATAGAGGAAGGGCAACGTTCTCAAGAAGAGTTAATCGGGGGAGCAAGTGAAATGACTGAAACACAAATCCGATATACTGCCCGCGGAGTTCACTCAACCTGTCATCATCCAGTGTTTGAACGTCTACACCGTCTAAGCAATATTGACCTGATGTTGGAAGGTCGAGACAACCTATCACCTGGAGAAGAGTACTCTTCCCTGAGCCAGATGGTCCCATAATGGCTACGTTTTCGGCGGCCTTAATCTCAAAAGAAATGCCGCGCAAGGCCTGAACGGCAGCCTCGCCGCTACCAAACACCTTCATAATATCTTTGCAGGAAATAACAACGTGCATAGAATTTTAGCGTCACCTATGGAAATGCCTTTTGCAGCTCGCCAGCCTCACGAGCAAAAGCGAGTTTAGCCAAGAGAAGTTCCGCCTTTGCATCGATTAATTCGATATCCCACGAATCCATGTCTTCTTGTGCACGCCTAAGATCATAAATGGTTGACTTACCATCGCGGTATTTTTGCTGTTCAAGATCAAAGGCTTGCTTCGACAGGGTGAATAACTCATCAGCGCCCTTTTCAGCCTCTTTTGCACGATCAATCTCTCTCTTAAGCGTCGACTCAAGATCGCGGGTATCACGCAAAGTTTGAAAATAATCAGCATCAGATTTGA
>CAILAO010000878.1 GCA_903832105.1 uncultured Pseudomonadota bacterium
ATTCCAGCGGTAATATTGGCATCGGCACGACGAGCCCGGTCACCAGACTTGATTTCGGCACGAGCGTGGGCAATGTCGCACAGATCCTCAATATCTATACATCAGGCAATATTCGCTCCGGCATCGGCATGGACACGACCTCTGCGGGCATGCGGATCTATGGAACTATTGCGGGAGGCCCTCTTCTTGCCGTTGGATCGATTTCCAGCTCCGATGGCACGACCTGGAGCGAGAAGTTTCGGGTGGATAACGGCGGCAACATCGGTATCGGTACCGCTAGTCCTATTTCCTTGCTACATCTATACGCGACCGAGCCGGTACTTACTTTGACAGCAAATGGTGCCACCAATTCCGCGAGCCTCAACCTGACGCCCAGCGTTGGATACAATGGTGTAATAGCAACCACCAACGCTAGTCCTGTTGTTATAAAAACAGGTGCCACAGAAAGACTGCGTGTTGATTCCAGCGGTAATATTGGCATCGGCACGACGAGCCCGGTCACCAGACTTGATTTCGGCACGAGCGTGGGCAATGTCGCGCAGATCCTCAATATCTATAAATCAGGCAATATTCGCTCCGGCATCGGCATGGACACGACCTCGGCGGGCATGCGGATCTATGGAACTACTGCCGGAGGCCCTCTCCTTGCCGTCGGATCGATTTCCAGCTCCGATGGCACGACCTGGGGCGAGAAGTTTCGGGTGGATAACGGCGGCAACATCGGCATTGGTACGGCGAGTCCTGGACAGAAGTTGACTGTGGCTGGAACGATAGAGTCAACGAGCGGTGGAGTCAAGTTTCCGGATTCAACGATTCAAACGACGGCTACGAGTGGATCTTATGCCGCATCCGCGTGGGTTAATTTTGATGGCACCACCTGTCCAGGGAATAGTTGCGTCATTCGAAAGAGCAGAAATATCGCTTCGGTTACACGCATTGGGACTGGACAATATACAATTACTTTTACAACAACAATGTCTGACGCTAACTATGCCGTCATCACTGGAAGCGGGTATCTAAGCTTGAACAATACGATCGGGTGTGGCGTAAGCAATTCCCATCCAGCTCCAACTGCATCCAGTTTTACCCTTTATTGCACTGGTGGGACTAACTCTTACGACCAACCTTATGCGATGGTCGCCGTCTTTCAATAACGATTAAAGGGGACGGGCACCTCGAATAACCTCAATCACTGTTGGTTTCAGTTTTTATGCAAAAAAATCAAGGCAAAGGATTCCTTACCTTTATTGAGCTTTTTCTGAGTGCCCGTCCCCATTTGTTCGTAAATCACAACTCTTGATTCCAAAGTCTTTCTAAAAACAATTTCCAAGGAATAATCACAATGTCGTCAACATGCCGAATGACAGGCTCTAGGCTCACAACATAATATTTCGAAAGCAGCTTTTCTTCGCGTAAAGCGTTAATTCCCTTTAGATCCTTTTTCGCTACATTCGATTTTGCTTTTACTTCAATTGCGATATCGTTGTTTAAAATAAAGTCAACTTCGTAACCTTCCCGTGATCTCCAGTAATTTAGACGCATATCGGTATGATAATCGGCATAAGAACTTAGCTCGTGATGCATCCACGCTTCGAATAGATCCCCAAATTCTGCCGCTTTTTCTCTTACTTTTTCTCTATAGTTTAAAAGATAACGTACAATACCGGTATCAAAAAAATAGAACTTTGCGGTCGCTATGGGTTTTCTTTTTTTAGTTTGACGCCAAACCTCTAAAGGTCTCCCAATCAAAGTGTCTTCCAAAATTTTAAAATATTCAGTAACAGTTGTATGAGGAACTTGAGCATCATTGCTGACGTTGGAGTAGTTGAGAATCTTTCCGTTACAACAAGCTGCAACTTCCAAAAATCGAGAAAACGATGGCAAATTCCTCACCAAACCTTCTGCAGCGATTTCTTGTTTAAGATAAGTAGCAACATATGCAGCCAAGTCTTCGCGGGGAGACTCGCTAAGATATATGGGAGGAAGTGCTCCCCAACTTATCACTTTAAACAAATCGAAACCAACATCTTTTATTTCGGGCCAGACAAAAGGATGTAAAATTCTCGAACGGGCTCTTCCACCTAATAGGTTGACACCGCCTGTTCTTAGTTTACGAGCGCTTGATCCAGTTAATAAAAAATTTATTTTATCTTTCTGAATCAGCCGATGAACTTCATCGAGTAAAATTGGCAATTTTTGTATCTCATCAATCACAACTATTTTATCTGAGGGTGAGATTTCCTCTCGCAAGCGAGAAGGTTTTTGAGATAAACGAACAAAAGTATCGCTATCTAAAAGGTCGATATGTAGATACTGCGATAATTGATGTTCGATATATTCCGTTTTCCCGGTTTGCCGAGGTCCAAAAAGAAAGAATGACTTTTTGAGGAGCAGCCTTGAGATGTATAAGTATCTAGAAATATACACTAATCCGACGCCCTCTCATATATTCACGGAGATTCCGTGAATTTTTATGATATATTCACAATATCACCGACGATTTTTTGATTTTATGCCTAACACATCGATTTATCAAGATTAAAACTAATTAATTTAATTTGATGTAGATTTTGACTTCGGTAATTACCAACTCGATACATAGCGGTCGCACTGCCATTTTCCTTCAAGATTTGTGGAGTCACCCATTTTGCTGGCTACCTCATTCCATCGTTCTGTATAAACAAGTTTTGAACAGGTAACTGATCCCTTACTAATGATATGGAGGTAAGGGGGTTAGAATTCTCAATTAACTCATGTGCTCGAAATGATTAAAAAAGTAATTTTTACAATCAATTAACCGATCCTTTTTCGTCCCTAGTTTTCCCGCGAGTTCCCACCTTTTCCCAGCAGATTGCGTATAGAATTGCGTATGGCTTCCGAGTCACAGACAAATTTAAAGTGTGTGCGATTTATGAGCAGGAAGAAAAGAGGCCTGAATCCTTTTCTTTTTACCTGTTTTATCTTATGTTCTTTACGCTTGAATAATAGTGTGTTACCATATTGTCGTATACACACCATATTTTGGCAGATTAACTTTTTTTTGGTAATGTATTGTGATTATTAAACAAAAAATAGAATCTTATCTCGGCTGTTTTGGAAGCCTTGGAAACGTCCAGTTTCATCGCTCGGACGTTAACCTTCCATCCTACCTTTTGGCTCTATACGAACTTTCTGCGGCCAAAATCCTTGACGTGCGAGTTGTTTTTGCGAGTCTCAAGCCAGAAGTTCCGGAGCCCAACTTAGCTGAGATAAAAAACCATTTCAGAATTCTGCGCGATGCCTATAAGGCTCAGATAATTCTTGTTTTTGAAAACCGAACCATAAAGCCTCTTCCAACGCTTGCGAAAAACGGTGTTCCGTACATTTATATCGATCATGAGATATTTCTTCCATTTTTGCTGACGAAGATTTCATCACGGCAAACTCCTGTCGTGCGTCCCGCAGTTCAAAAACTTTCAAGTTGGTCTCAGGCTATCATTATCAAGCAGATTCTCTCTGAAAATGTTGATGGGAAAACATTAACCGAACTGTCGCGTGAATACAAAGCACCATCATCACCTCTAAATCGCGCGATCAAGGATCTTGAATCACTCGACCTCTGTGAAATAGAACAAATCGGCACGAGAAAGATTTTGCGTTTTGAACCTCGATTGACACTTTGGAAAATTTCGTTTCAATATTTAACTTCCCCAATACAAGCGACCGTCAATGTCGAGACTTTTCCGAAAGGCTTTTCAAAGATCCTTGGCGGAACATCGGCTCTAGCTGCAAAAACGTCGCTGGCAGAAGTTGGGTCGGTCAGGTATGCAATAGACAGACGGTTGTTCCAGAAGGCAGATCGATCACCAATGGCATACGATCAGGAGCTAAGCATTATTCTTGAACTATGGGAACGCAACCCGACATTGACTCAGTTTGATGGGTGCGCTGATCCCATTTCCATATATCTATCGCTATTGCATACGTCAGATGAGCGAGTTGCAATGGCACGCGATGAGTATCTTTCGTTGTTCAAATTGCTGCCCGTTAAACTGGAAGGTTGACATGAAAGGTTGGCATGATTAGAGGTTTGGATCATTTTTCAGAGTACTTCAAAGAACTCAAGGATCACTTTGTTGTCGTCGGGGGAACAGCGGCAACACTTCTCCTTGAGCACATCGGCATCACCTTCCGGGCAACAAAGGATATCGACATCGTTATCATCACAAACGACACCGGCGAGTTTGCTGACAAACTTGCTGATTACGTGAAGCTAGGTCAATACGAGATTCAGAGTAATGAGGGCAGACCAAGATTTTATCGGTTCTTGAAACCATCCAACCTTGATTTTCCTTTCCAGATCGAACTTTTTTACAAAAGACCAGAAGGATTGGAACTCTTCGGCAAACAGCACATCATTCCGATCAAGGCCGCATCGAACGATCTCGGCATATCGGCAATCTTGTTGGAAAGCGAGTATTTTGAATTCATAAGAAACAATGTTCGTCAAATGAAGGGGGTTCCGACAGCCACGATCGAGGCCACCATAATTCTCAAGGCACGAGCGTTTTGCGATCTTGTGTCTCGTAAAAGTCAAGGTGATGAGGTGGACTCAAGAGACATCCTGAAGCACAAAAAAGATATTTTTAGACTGGCGCAAGCACTACTTCGGCCTGACAGCCGCGTGAAATTGGACGGTGTACTACGAACAGATTTTGAGGAATTTATACGAGCGATGGAGGCCGACGCATCATTAACAGACACTTTTCGCAACCTGAAACTTGCGCAAAAACCGGCCGAGATGATTGAGTTGTTGAAAAAGCATTTTTTGGATTGATTGTGGAATCGTAGGGCCTCAGCGAATAGGACAATCAAAGCAGAAATTCCACTATTTTGCCGTTGCGCCAAATCCACAAAAACCACTCTGTATTGAATGAGACACTTGCTCAAGCATAATTCCCGAGCCTATAAGGCGTGAACGGGTTTCATGGATTGCTATGGGCATATTAATTCTTTTGTCATTCTCATTGAGTGAGTTAACTAGCTGAAAATAAATATTTTGCTCCGTGGTGATGATTTTTACTTCTAAGAACAATTTTCTGGAGATGTTTTAAATGCCACTTACAATTGAATCTACAAATCAGGTTTTTTCTGCTCTTGGAGGTCTTCCAATTTTTGATCAGATTCTTGACAGTCTGAATCTTAGGCGAAAATTAAAAAGCTGTCTTCCTCAGGGAGAGGTTAAGCAGCGGATAGCGACTTATGATAAGTTTAGATCGCTTGTGCTTGGTTTGATTGCTGGAGCGGAATGTTTGGACGACATGGAAAAGATGTCTGAAGATAAGGTTTTCCAAGAAGTCTGTGGCGATGTTGCTGCGCCCATTACCTATGGAAGATTTCTTCGTGACTTCGACAAACCGACAATTAGGAAACTCAATAATCTTCTGATTGAAGCCTCGATGAAGCTAAGATTTTCACTTTTCAAAGACAATCCATTATTTATTTTGGATTTAGACTCAACTACACATCTCCAATATGGCAAGAAGATGGAAGGCTTGGGTTACAATTATGCGGCAGTCCGTCTCAGTAAACCCATATATGAGGAGGTGCAAAACTGGAAGAGCACAATACATCATCAGTTGGTCTTTCAAAAATTTGGTTTAGGCGAGACCACCTAAGCTCTTTGAAAACTGAATATAAAGACCACTGAGTTATAAACCCCAAGGATGGCGTCGCACCCGTCCGAGCAAAATGTTTGCAAAGTGCGACTTGCGGGATAGAAGCGCCTTATCCGCTATAAAAAGGAAGTTTTTAAGGAGGATATTAGTCCGAAAAAAGGAACACTTCAACCTTCTTGCTCACCCGACAGCGCAAGGGGTGAAACGAAACCGGTGCGAAAACGCGAATGATGGATTTGGGTATGGAGGTAAGGGGTATAGAATAGTCGTTTTTGTAAATTATTGAAAAAGCAGAAGTCGTAATGTTATCAGTTAATTAACTATCCCGCTTCATCCCGGCTCACCACGCCAGATGCTCTACCAGGCCACCCAATCACAGACAAATCACAGACGAAATTTTTATAAACTATCATG
>CAILAO010000879.1 GCA_903832105.1 uncultured Pseudomonadota bacterium
CTATTTGAGAGTCACCTTTTTAAGAAAGAACCTTATTTTTGCCATTTGCCTTTTGAATATCCGTTTTGCTTTGAGTATAGAATCCAATCATAACTCGCTGAATATTTAGTGTTTTTAAAAGCATCGTTTTTTTTCCTAAAGTTTACACCATGTATTGCCGAACCCTTTGTTTGGCATTTCACTTGGGTCTTCTGACAGGCTCACGCGGCATGATCAACTAACGATTTTGGAGGGGGCTAAGATGAGTGATTATAGATCTTACTTAAGAATTCTACTTTTCTCATTTCTTTACCTTATCACGTCTTGCGGCGCGATGGATCCATCGGAAGTTTCGCGGGAGCAGCAGAAACTTCCTCCTCACAGTCATAACAGTAATGCAGGTGTTGACCAAGGTGACGACGACTCTGACGCTATTCCGGCCGATCAAGGCGATGATCCTCAACCCACACCGACGCCCACGCAAACGGTTACACCAACTCCAACGCCAACTCCTGGCATTAACACGATCGACGAAGCTCTCAAAGTCATTCAAGAGGCTGATATAAAAACAGCCTTGACCTATCTTGCCTCCCCGGAATTGGCAGGAAGAGAGACGGGCAGCGAAGGACAGGAAAAAGCGGCGGATTTTATCGTAAAGGCGTTCCTGGAGGCGGGTGTAAAACCCGCCGTCAGTGGCTCATTCTTTCAACCATTTTCAGGCGGGGGAAAAAACGTCATCGGTATGTTAGAAGGGAATGATCCCTCACTAAAATCACAGTATGTCATCATCGGTGCACACTATGATCACCTTGGTGGTGATTCCGGAGGGACTTATTACCCTGGCGCAGACGATAATGGTTCTGGTACGGTTTCCGTTATGTTCGCAGCCAAAGTCATTGGGCAACTTAAGCACAAAATAAAGCGAACGGTCTTGTTTATGGCGTTCTCTGGCGAAGAGAAAGGATTGGTCGGATCGGAGTTTTATGTCGACAACCCGATTTTTCCGCTCAAAGATACGATTTATATGATTAACCTCGATATGGTTGGTTATCTCGATAAAGGTGAGCTAAGTTTCCTTGGCGGCCAAAACTCGCAATACGCAGCATCTCTCATGGATCAAGTCATGAGGAAGTATCCTAAGGTCAAAGCGGAGGTAACAGGAAGTGCCGGAGGGGGCTCGGACCATGTCGGGTTTATCAGCAAAAACATTCCCGCATGCTTCATGCACACAGGAATGGGCGGTGGGGTTTATCACCAACCCACAGATACGGCAGATAAGATTGATTATCCAGGCCTGACCAATGTCGCCAAAATGGGTATCGAACTCCTCTGGGCGCTTGATCAAGGCTCAGAACGTCCGATGGTCGACTCATACATGAATATCATAACGGATGCAGAAAAACTTGACCACGGCATTGCGCCATTCAGGGACTAATATATTTGACGGCCTAATATATTAAGCCTAATATATTAGGTGTATGATTACATTATCAAAAACCGTTAGAAAAAGGCGAAACCAGCTAGGACTTACTCAATCTGATCTTAGTCGGCTGTCGGGAATTAGCGTTGCCACGATTCAAAACCTTGAGGCGGGGATAGCTAACCCTTCATTTGAATCTCTGACGGCACTTCTTAGCGCCCTTGAATTAGAGTTACACGTTTCGAGTATCCCGGTAAAATGGGACTTTCTTGCCATTTGCGGTCTGCCAATCTTTCAAGTTGAGGATTTTTCGGAACCACCCGATCCCTTAAAGATGGCAAAAGAGTTATGTAAAGCTATAGAACCGTCAATCTTGAACGAAAATTCTAGAGTTAGAGACGCTATTCAGGCCCTACTAATCGCCGTCAAAATTCATTATCCTAAGGTTTTTCGTCAGTACTTTAACGACAAAAAGTTTGATGCCATCTTAAAGAGAGCATTCGACGGCAGAGTTATAAAACTCGAAAAAATCGCTTTAGCTAAGCTCGGGAGATATTTATGAAGGCTATCACAAAAAGTATCCTTGATCGTTTTTTAAACTTAGCCGGCGACAGACTTACCGGTAAATGGGTGATTATTGGGGGAACAACGCTGCCGCTTCTGGGGTCCGAAATCAGGGTGACTTTGGACATAGATGTAGCTGGTCCCGATACTGCCGACCAAAAAGAGCTTCTTGTTCTAATGGAAATTGCAGAAAAACTTGATCTACCTCCTGAAGCCATAAACCAAGCTGGTGCATATTTTTTAAAAAAAATCGCAGGATGGGAGGATCAAATCGTTTTGCTTCACAAGGGGAAGATGGCGACGA
>CAILAO010000880.1 GCA_903832105.1 uncultured Pseudomonadota bacterium
AATAATCTCCGATGTGCATAACTTTCTTAACCGTCTTTTTTTTGTCCAAAGCTGCCTAGTCTCTCGAAGGTAGGTTCTCAAACCAATCTAATCTTTTAACACTTCTGAACTCCACAATAATTTCCTTTGGCATCGCCGTTCCGACATCATCAAACAAAATAACTTCTTCGTCTTCTGGAATCAAACATTCATTGGCTCGCAACGTGTCTTCTTCCAGTATGTTAAACTTTGCTAGTAAATCTCTGTTTATTACCGCAACTATCCCATCTTTTGTACCCTTCTCTGTTGCGTATCCGATAGCCGCTATTAATGATGTTGTCGTTGATACACCCGAAGTAGGATAGTGCCCGTATTTTCGTTTTTGATGACTCCTAATAGCATTATCACGATTTACACCGGTTGTGAAAGGCGTCTTAATTGGAGTCATTGCCTCTTCTGCAAATGGTCCAATTTTTTTGGGAAGTAAAGTTCCCGCCCTCTTTTCATCATCATTTAATCCGCGATACACATATTTCGCTATCATATTCATTTTGGTTGCTTTCCGTTCTTGCACAAAGCCATCTTCGTTTCTCGACAACAAATCTTTTTAGTTAGATTCCCTTCCAAGGGAACCCAATCTTGCCCAGAAGGTCTATTTGACCTTCCCCAAATCAGTGGACGTTTTGTTAAGATAGAACCATCTGCCTTTCGTATTCAAAAGGGCTCAAGAAACCAAGCGTCGAATGAGCCCGTCTGCGATTGTAATACATTTCAACGTATTCAAAGATCTTTCTTTTTGCTTCATCCCGGGTCTTAAACTTATTCCGGTGGATCATCTCGACTTTAAGCGTGTGAAAGAAGCTCTCCGCGACGGCGTTGTCCCAGCAGTCGCCTTTTCTGCTCATGCTTCCCACAAACTTATTTTGAGCCAGTATTGCCTTAAAATCATTGCCGGCGTACTGACTGCCGCGGTCAGAATGAAGAATAAGCCCCTTACCCGGATCACGTCTTAGGATCGCTTGGCGCAAAGCCTGCATGATCAGCGTATCGGCAATGGTTTTATCCATCGCAAGCCCCACGATTCCTCGCGAAAATAGATCCAACACCGCCGCCACGTACAACCAACCCTCAAAGGTCCAGACGTAGGTTATATCCGACACCCAGACCGCGTTCGGCTTCTTGACCACGAAGTTCCGGTTAAGAATATTCGGCCATACCGGATAATCGTGCTTTGAGTTCGTTGTCAGCCGGAACTTCCGCTTCTGGACGGCCACGATCCCATTAACGCGCATGAGCCGCGCTATGCGATTCTCCGAACACGGCTTATGCTCTACGTTATGCAGCTCGTTCCAGACCCTTGGACTGCCGTAATTGCTCTGATTGGCTACAAATACCCGCCTTATCTCAATGAGCAACTTCTCATTATCGGCCCACTGATTGCTTTTAGGTCGTGTCTTATACGCGTAATACCCGCTCCGTGACACTTCAAGCGCTCGGCACATCTTATCGAGCGGAAAGACCGAACGGTTGTCGTCTATGAACCCGAACCGCTGTCGGTCGGTTTTGAAAATATGCCGACTGCTTTTTTTAGGATGTCACGCTCCATCTCGACTTCCCTAAGCTGCCGCCTTAAGCGCGCAAGCTCCGTCAGATGACCCTTGCCGGGGAAAGCTTTATCGCCCTGGTGACTGAACTTCTGCTTCCAGTTGTAAAGCTGGTTAGCATGAATTCCGAGGCTTCTGGCCACTTCCGAGGCTTTATGACCGCCTTCGGTGACCATCTTAACCGCCGAGATCTTGAAATCCCGGTCAAATCGCTTCTTTTTGCTGTCTTCTCCTGGCATTGGACACCTCCCGCTTTAGAGCTGGTTTTCATGCTAAAACCAACTCTTCGTTGTGTCCACTTTTTCGGGGGAAGATCAGTTAACCTTAGCCCACCAAGCGTCGTTCCGTTAATTTAGAGGGATGCCGATATGAAAACCTTCCAACTCTTTCAGTGTAGCTTTTGAAGCC
>CAILAO010000881.1 GCA_903832105.1 uncultured Pseudomonadota bacterium
ATTCTTTAAAGATCGTTGGCACTATCTTATCACTTCATGGTAGCTCATCTGCGCACGTGAGATCGCGATTGCGTGATTGCGAGGCATGTCCACAAAATCCCGGCGATAAAAAAAGCTCCCGGCAAGATGAAAAGCGCCTTTTGGAGACTTCCGCAGGCGTCGGCCGTTCGACCAATGATTTCCGGTGACCAGAGATCACCCAAAAAATGAATCATAAAAATGCTAAGCGCCATTGCGCTTGACCGTAAGTTTACGGGACAAGATTCCATAATCACGGTGTTGACCGGCCCTGTAGAAACAAAAAGAAAGACTAATGCCGCAGCGGATAGTGCCATGGCGGTGACGACACTGGAAGTAGCAAAAGCTCCAATTGTCAGAGGAACCGAAAGGAGCACTGATCCCGCAAGAACCATGGCATAGCCTGCACGATTCTTTTTTGCGATAAGTGAAGCCAGAAAGCCCCCACCCATTGTGCCAATCAATCCCCCAGCAAGAAGCGCAGGTCCGAAAAATCCAGAGGCTTGCTGCATCGTAAGTCCATGGACACGAGTGAAAAAGCTTGGCCCCCAGTATGAGAGGGCACCCATGGAAAACGTGTAAGCACAGTACCCAAACACGACCAAGGAGTACTCTCGCGATCGAAAGAGAGAAAACACATCTCGCGGTTTTGGCTTCTGTGCCCCGTTACAAATGCTTTGACCTCCGTCTGATTCTCCTCTTTTGGGTTCGCGAACAAAAAAGATGAGCGCCGCTAGCAGAAGACCTGGACCGCCAGTCCAATAGAAAGCGTGACGCCAGCCAAACTCCGCACCGATCAAACCGCCCAAGACATAGCCCAAAGCCGCACCAAGAGGGATGGCCAAATAGAACAGAGTAAGCGCGTTATTTCTCTTGATGGGAGGATACGCATCGGAGATGAGAGATGGCCCTATCGCACCAAAACTCGCTTCGCCAAATCCGATTAGCGTTCTGAAGGCGACAATGGCTATAAAGGTCGCGGCAAATCCTGTGAGAAATGTTCCTGCGCTCCAGACGACAACCCCGGCAGCGATCAAAAACTTTCGCGGAAATCGATCGCCGAGATAACCAAAAATCGGGCTGGTGACAAAGTACCCCAACATGAACGCTGTTGCGATACGACCAAGCTGTCCATCGGTAAGATTCATCTCGGCTTTTATCGGCTCAAGAACCGATGACAGAACGTAACGATCGATATAATTAAAAAGGTTAAGAGCTGTCAGAACGATCAGAATTTTCTTAGAGCCTACAACTGCCCCGTACTTTGATGCGTTTTCTGAAGCGTTGACAGAATGATCGGCCACGTAGCCCCTCTTTGCTCTAAATATGCCAGTTTTACTCTAAAAGCAACTTCGCCAAGACCCTGCTAAATATAGCCCAACCATCTAATTCATATAGCATTTCTTGAAATTTCCCAATTAGGCTCCCGATTATACCAATCAAACATTTTAATTAAAAGAAAAAATAGGTTATTGTCGTGAGTTAGAGGTTAAGGAGCCCATGAACGTATACACAACTGACACATCAAGAGAAGCTGAAGAGGTTCAGATTTCTATCATTAAGAAGTAAGTCAAGTTCGGAGCGACTTGATCTTGTTTTTTCTCTGACCAACATGGCTGTTGGTTTCGCGAAAGATGGGCTGCGAAAAAGAAATCCAGGCTTGACGGACAAGGAAAT
>CAILAO010000882.1 GCA_903832105.1 uncultured Pseudomonadota bacterium
CCCCGGCCGGATCACGGTTTACTGAACCGGCCTCGCCTGATTCTCAACCCACAATTTCAATCTTGACGGGGTACTAGTAGCTGAACGGATTTTTCAGCTATTTCCATTTCAATTCCAAACTAGGATCTCCAAAGAAATTGGAGACCCAGTATACCCAGCGGATTTCTTGCGCCGAGGCGAGCCCCACAAAAGCTTCTTTGGATTTTTGGTGCGCGACACCAAGTTTGGAGAGGTTCTGAGTCATGATATTGTCAATGAACTTCCGATGAAGCATTTGCGAAGCACCAGGCGTTTTTGTGCTTGCTGGCGTGGGATCCTCTGGAGCCAAGCCGTAGGCCGTGTTGGCAATGGCGCCCGCGGCACCACGTTCTTGACGAATCATTGTTTCAATGAAGCAATCATGCGCCGTGAAATCACCTGGGAAGCATCCTTGCGTATAATAGAAAAAGGGACTCGCACTGGTCCACTGGGGGGGATCCCAGTCAGAATTAAGCCGCATATTGAAAGTCGTGTTGGAGTGCCCCAAATGGTTTATCATGCTGAACTGACTGCTGTTAATTTTTCTCAACGCGTCGAATCCCCACCACTGTTCGCCTTCTTTATCGTATAGTTTTTCGATGTTCCAGTCGTCACGGTAACCGTTGGTTTGAAAGCCGTGATCTGTGCAAACGCCAATCAATTGATCCATATAGACACCGCCAGTCAGAGAAAGCTCGCTGAATAACTCCTCTCCCAAGAGATAAACTTGCTTGTTGAAGGTGTTTTCGTATGCCTGGATAGTTTTTCGGATCATGTTTTGCATTTCGCTCGTCGTTTCGACCGGCATCCGTCCCACAGCCACTTCCGACAAAAGATCGACGTCGCCGCCTCCTTCGCCGTCATTAGGTTCGCCAAATCTACCATTGCCGTTATGATCGAACGTCCCATCCAAATTTGCGTAATAAACATCCGCTGGAATATTATGTTCAATCCACTCCCAGTGACCATTGGTATAGGCGCGTACTTTCGACCAAAGCCTTATGACTGGGATCATGTTGCCAGCGCCAGACTCATCGGCATCACCCAAAAGTAGCACAAACCTGATGCCAGATTTTTGATATTCGCTTCGTATATAATTTCGTATTTTTTCGACAAGATTCACCCCATTACCCGTTTTTTGAATATCCGATGTGCTAACGGTCCGTGAGCTAAATCCCCTCTTTTGCAACGCTGCGCGAAGCGCAGAAATATCACTCTCTCCTGAAAAATTGATCAAGACATCTGTGCTGATAACGAGATAATCGTAATCATTCTTTTTTGGCATCATCAATGGGTACTGATTGATCACTGAAGCGTTATCCACAAAATCTTTTAAATCTTTAGCTTGATGTGGACGAAAAGCAACCCTTTGCATCGAGATGTTTTGACGGGAAAAATACACCTTGACAATGCCCTTTTGAGCCCATTCGATTTGATGCGCATCGCGGTTCTCCGAAACAGGAAACACGTCAACAATCACGATAGGAACATGATGAAGAATTTGTACATTTGCTTGAACTGCCTTCGCTGGATATCGCGAACCTCCATAGGGCAGGTTTTTGTCGTCATCGCCGGTTTTCCCCGAGCCTGTCCGCGGCCAAGAGATTGGAAGTTGGCTGTCCGAGCGGCCGATTTCGCCTTCCATCGCTGCTGCGGACTCAACATAGAACTCCACCCTTTCAAATTGTGCCTGCTCCGGTAGTGCCACCTTGAAAGTAGCAACCGGAATTGACGGCAGTCCGGCATCAATCGAATTCATCAGACCTTCCATGCCGATCTGTTGCCGACCATCCGCGCCCATTTGGAAGATCGGCTTTGGAAAGTTCACATCAATCGAAAAATGATCGTCCGCAACTTCCCATTGTGTTTGCATTGCGGCAAAAGCAATCGCTGTCGACAAATACACTCCCGCGCACAATCCAACCCCAAAAAGTTTCTTCATTCCTGCCCCTTTATTGGTTTTGCTAGGTTTTTTTGATATCGGCCCACTATTCAATTTTACCGGCGTCACCGCACAAATTCAAGCCTGGTATATACCCTGAAATCCTGACTTCCTGCATGCTGCGTCCTGAAGGCCGGGATTGGAGCCAACTAAAATGCGTTTACTCTGTCTCCCGCGCAGCATCACCTTTGCTTTGCATTCAAAAAGATATATCATGACCCGTCACAAACCCTAGATTATGGGAGTCTCTTATGACGTTGTCGGAAGAACAGATCGCTAAGAAGTGGGCTCAAGAAAATGATCAATCACCGTGGAATCTCGTTCTAAATATCCTAATTAACATCGCCATCCCTTCACAGATTTTGAGTAAGATGAGCAGCGAGGATCGACTTGGACCTCTGTTAAGTCTTGTGGTCGCGCTCTGTATCCCCCTTCTTTACTTTCTGTTCGATTGGGTAAAAAAAGGAAAAACCAATCTTATTGCGGCTCTTGGTTTTGTCAATACCCTTCTGACCGGAGGGCTCGGGGTTTTGAACGCCCTCCAAATCGTGCGCGTCGAGATTATTTGGTTTGCGGTGAAAGAGGCTATTTTCCCTGGATTGATAGGAATCGCAGTCATCGCATCGCTTAAGACGAAGAAACCGCTTGTCCATGCGTTTCTTTACAATGAAAAAATCATTCACGTTGAAAAGGTTAAAGCTGCGCTCTTAGAGAAGGGCACAACAGCACGCTTTGAAGCATTACTGATCCAAAGCACATTTATAGTTGCGGCATCGTTTTTCCTGAGTTCTTTTTTAAACTTCATGCTTGCGATAATCGTCCTAAAAAGTTCGCCCGGTAGCGCTGAATTTAACCAAGAGTTGAGTTATATGCTTTGGCTTAGTTGGCCGGTGATTGTCGTACCCTCGATGATCGTCCTTGTTGGCGCGCTCTGGAGGCTTATAACAGGCATCAAGGCCTTAACAGGCCTCGATTTTGAAAGTGTTATGAAGGGCGCTCAAAAAGAAAGTAGCACATGATCCGGCCAGAGAGCCGCGTAAGGTTCGTTTGAAAGAATACGCTGCCATCGAACCACTTTTCTAATTAACCATTCTTGAATATTTTCATGATCAAGGCGAACTCCCCGCCGAAGTAAAGATTTCCCGCCCGAACCTATTATGGATGGCGTCGCAAATGAATTTGTATAGTGAGAGAGCAGCCCCTTCAATGGGATCGAGAAGGCAAAATCGAGGGGAAACTTCTCCTCCGGGTAGCGCATGACTGGATAAAGTTTGTTTACGTCAAGACCCGCAAGCGATTTGGCCGCTTGAAACGAATCCCATAGTCCGCCAAGTTCATCAACCAGACCTAACTTCTTGGCTTGAAGGGCGGTATAGACACGGCCTTCTGCAAGTTTCTCGACGGCCTCGATTGGAATGTTGCGTCCCTCAGAAACTTTTTTCACAAAAACACGATAGACCTCATCCATCGAATGTTCTAGAAGCGTCAGATCGTTGGAAGTGGATTTTTCACCTAGGTTTAGGAACTTCTTTCGGGCACTTTGCGTTATCATGTGAAAACTAACACCATATTTTTTTTCGCAGGCTTCGCAGTGTAGATTCATACCGATGACACCTATAGAACCTACTAGTGACGCCGGTTCCGCAACAATGCGAGAGGCAGGTGCGGCGATATAGTATCCGCCCGAGGCGGCCATTTCCCCCACGGATACGACGACCGGTTTCGTCGCGGCGAGTTTTCGGACCTCTTCCCAAATCAGATCGCTGGCGACGGCAGATCCTCCAGGACTTGAAATACGGAGGACCACAGCTTTGACTTTATCTTCGTCTTTCGCCCATGAGATTTCATCTGCTAGACGTAGCGGCGTCACGTCATCTTCCTCGCTACGGCCGGGGTTTTGGGCGCCCGACGACATCACGATTTCCCCGAATGCTTCGATGAGAGCAAGACTCTGATCTTGAGAACCCTGCTCTTCAATAGAACTCTTTATGATTCCTAACTCTTCTTCATAGTCTTCTACAGCGACTTTAGTTTCGGAGGAAGTTTGCTGAAGGAGTATCTCTTCGCTGTCTTCAACATAACACAGAGTATCGACCATGCGTTCTTTTAATGCGTCTTCTGATGTAAAAATCCCTTGTTCAAACCATTTACGGACCTTTTCTTTGGGGGCTTTGCGGGTCTCGACAACAGAATCTACAATGTAGGAGCGGAGACTCGCTTCCATGGTCGTATACATTTCAAGGGTTTCAGGGCTGGGGGCATTTCTAATCAGAGGTTCGAAAGCTGATTTGAATTTTCCCTGCCGAACGACTTCAACATCGATTCCAAGATCGCGGAGGGCTTTTCCAAAATAAACCAACTGAAATGCCGGTCCAGGCATCATGAAGCCGCCTGTTGGGGCGTGAGAGATACTATTGGCGACCGAAGCAAGAAAGTAACTAAGATTATCGCCGGACGAGAGAAAGATGTGAATTGGTTTTTCGCTCTCCTGAAAAGTCTGAAAAATCTGCCGGAGTTCGGCAAATTCCGACCAGCTACCATTAAGATCATGCAGATTAACATGAAGACCTTTTACCCGATCATCGCTCGCGGCACGGCGGAGAGTGGCACGCAAGTTCGGAAGATAGATACTCGGCTTTTCTCCGAGGAGTCTCTGTAAAAGTAGCTCATACATCGCTGGCTCATTTTCTGCAATTGATCCGTCGAACGTGAGAGTCAAAATAAAGGGACCCGTGCCAATTTCTGGCTTTGGTGTCAATTTGGAAGTCGTCGCGACCGAAATAACTATGATTGAGAGGGTTAAAATAAAGCCGACGACAATAAAGTAACCTCTAATCAAAAACCAAATCGCGTGAAAAAATTTTTTAAAAATTGAAAGAACTTTGTTTGCATTTTCAGACATAAATAACACCTAACTATAGTGGCGCAAAATTACTTGGGGGAGATCTTTTTTCCAAAAAATCTTTTAAAATACTTACAGAGCCTGATGATCCAATCCTCGAAGCTCCAGCCTCAATCATAAGGTTAGCGATGTCGAGAGATTTAATACCACCAGATGCTTTAATCTTGGTTGAGACTTTGGGAGATAATTCAGAGAGAGCCTCCTTCATAAAAAGGATGTCGTCTTCCGAAGCACCGCGAGACGTAAAGCCAGAGGATGTCTTCACAAACGAGGCCCCCTCGATAGCGCTCCATCTTGTGAGGGTTTTTATTTGTGTTTTATTGAGATACGCAGTTTCGATAATGACCTTGACGGCGGCATTCTGTGCGGCTTTAACGACTCTTGAAATGTCCTCCCTGGTTCTTTTCTCACTGTCCGAGAGAAAGAATCCGATATTGGCGACCATATCGATTTCTTTAGCGCCGTGATCGACAGCCCACTTTGTTTCGTCGACTTTGACGTCAGTCGACATCGCTCCTAACGGGAAGCCAATGACGCAGACCGGGACCGGAACGGAAGATTCAAGCTCTCGAACGACTACGGGAAGATGGCAGGTATTAATACATACGCCAAAAAAACCATAGGTCTTGGCCTCTTCACACAGCTTTACAATTTCCGCCTCCGTGGCGTTGGCTTTCAACAATGTGTGATCAAAGTACTTCGCAAAACTCACGGCGTATTTCGATGTACTCATAATGGTGGTCTCCCTAATAATCGTAAGAGTGAATAGTGCTATCATACCACTAAGTTTGGCATTTTCAATGAATCACTTTAATCATTAAAACGATGTGGCCTTTTTAAGGCGGCCTACGAGCTTTTCCCTATGTTTAAGAGGCAGTACAAGACAGCTCAATGCAAGCATGAGAAGGGGGATGGCTTTGGGCAGAAGAAACCGCCAAATGCTTTTACAAACAAGGCGGAAGGCTTTTGATGGTTCTGCAACCAAATTGGCGACGGCCTCGGACTTTAGAGCTTGTGCCTCAACAGAACGAATTAAAAAGGCCGGTAAAGCTTCTTTTTTCATCTCCTGAACCATCATGTTTAAACCCTCAATGAAAAGGTTTTGAACATGGCTGAGGTTTTTATCGTGCCAGTAATAGTATGTGAGGGGAAGAGCGATGCGGATGACCTTGCCTTGAAGAGCGAGTTTAATAAATAGATGGTAATCGTCGACACCTCGAAGCTGTGGGTTGAGCTTTCCAAGCCTGAGAACGAGATCTCGCGGCATGAGGGCGCTCGACTGCGTGACTTTGCATCGGTAAAGAACGGATTGGCTGAGAGGTTGAGAAGTGAGATCCTCATTTCGTAGGATGAGCCTTGGGAACTCTTTTGGAAGCTCAGTCGTCCGCATGACGCTTCGATCAGTGTGGATGAGCGCGGCATCAGGAAAACGTCTAAATGCATTGATCTGAAACTCTAACTTCTCTGGCGCCCAATAATCATCATGATCGCAAAGAGCAATATAGGTACCTTGAGCGGCATCAATTCCGACGTTGCGGCTGCGAGCTGGATTTCCTTCCGGAGTTTTTTCGAGCAGTTTATACTTAGGGTTGCTGTTACAGAGAGCTCTTAAAAACTGCGGTGTCCCATCAGACGAACCGTCATCTACAAAGATACACTCCCAGTCTTTAAATGTTTGGCGCTCAAGCATCGCGATTTGGTTTTGGATAAACTTCATCGAATTATAGGTGCCAGTAACGACAGAGACTGTAATGGGTGACGTCATTGCCTAAAGCCTGTTGTTTGATCGGGGATGAGCAACACAAGCATACTGCATGTGCTTCGTATCGCCAAATAGTCCGAATGTTAAAAAGTTGAAGACGCCGAAGAATGGGAAACACGTTGGATTTATGCCCAGAATCAAAGAAACATTGTACCCCTCACCCTCAAACATGCGAAGGATGCTTTTCTTCGTGAAAAAGTGAAAATGGGTGTAATCCAAGATGCCATGGTCCTGATAACACCAGTCTTTTTTTACAAGAAAGTTAAAGACGTTTTTTATGTACCGTACATTGGGAAGAGACAGGGCGACATCGCCGTTTGTTGTCAAAATACGCTTCACTTGTTGAAGAATTTGAAATGGATCAATCAGGTGCTCTAGGACGTCGTTGAATATCACGCAGTCAAAAAAAGCCTCGGGGAGGGTTTCAACAATCGCAGAAAAATCCCCTGGTATAACTCGGTCCAGGACTTTACTGGCACATTCTGCGGCACCGGGGCTTAACTCTACCCCCCAAACCTCACGAGGATTTATAGCTTTAAGAGCTGCGCCAAATCGCCCTTCTCCGCATCCGACCTCAAGAACTCTTTTTGCATCAAGAGGTACGAATCGAAGCATTTCGCTACGATCAGCAGCATAGTAATCGCGGGTCTTCTTTAACATGTTTCACCACTCAAAAAGATTGGTGTTTACTATACATAAAACTTGCGATACCTCAAGCAGGAGATTTCTACATCGTGGGTGTCAATGAAACGGTAAAGGGACTTTAACATGAACACTGGCAGAAATGGGCCGAATATTTTGGAACCGCTTGATTTTAAAAAGATATGTCATCTTGCGCTATGGTATTCCATCGCAATCTTTGTCATTCTTTTTTTCAGCTTTGATATGACGTTTCTCGCAGATGATTATGTTTATCTTGCGGACGCAGTTAGTCCATCTGGGATTGGGTTGGAAAGGTTCGGATCTTATTGGACCAGAGTTCCAGTCTTAGTCGCCATGATATGGGCGATTTTCAAGTCAAAAATCTTCGAAGTGACATGGGCTCCGATGATTTTTTTCTTCATGGCTTATGCATGGGCCTTTGTTCTTTTTGTACGCTATGTGTTTCACGCATGTGGCGAAAAATATTCTGATACGAGCCACCCAAGATGGCTTTCATGGTCTATGGTCTTGCTTTTAGGGGCGTATATTCTTTACCCGACTTTTTATGAGGTGCTGTATTGGCCAACGGACATGGGATATGCGGTGGGGGCACTCTTCTTGGCAGGGGCTTTAACGATCGGCCGCTTGCCGCGAAAAATTGCTCTGATGACACTATCATTTCTGGTGTCGGAGATGTTTATTTTGCCGGCGTTCTTTTTTCTGGTATTTCCCGTCGGATATAAGTGGATCAAGCAAGAATTGTCCGATGAGAGTGCTGATAAGAGATCCGAAATAGTCAAGGCCGGGATGCTTTGGGTTCCAGCGCTTATCTTGTTTTTTGGAGTTCGCCTATTTTTTCGAATTTGGTTTCCATCTTACACGTATGGCTTGTCACTCAATCTATCCCACATTGGTTCGCAGATGATCGATAGTTTTTTTGTTTTGGCATCTCTTCATTTTTATCGTGTTTTTTGGGTTCAAACAGTCGTGTATTGGTTGATTCTCATCACACTGATTGTTGTTGGAGTTCGGAGGCAAACACTTTATCGAGGGGGTTGGATCTGGTTCGCAGCGTGTATTATTTTTTCTGCCAGTATTTACTGGGTTATAGACTATAGCGCGAGGCGTGCCCTTTTTGGGGCTAATCTCTTTGTTAATGCCCTATTTGTATGGCTCTTCGCTAAAATTCTCATCAGTTGGAAGCAAAAGGCAGGGCTGTTTTTAATGGGACTCCTCGTGATGGCTTTTATGACACACTTGCTTTTGATTTTTTCGGTAAAGGACGGAAATGTTGACGTGTTGAATCTCAAGGAGGCTGACCTTGTCCAGCAGATGACAGCATGTAAGGATCCGTGCATTATTACAGTTTCGGATTTGGATCATGGCTTTGATCGCGATTGGGTTTTGCCGAGGGATTACTGGACCAGCTATCTCAACTGGGTCAAGGGAAAATATTTTCCGGACAAGGCTATTACGTTTCAGATTAGAGAGTGAATCGGATTGGGGCGGTAGACAGTTAAAACAAAAATTCAAATTCACCGTGAAAACCGAACTTTTTTAAAAAAGAAGAAAGTTTTTTTACAGATGAGTGTTCTTTCGTGAAGACAGCGGTGAGTCTTTTTTCGGTCGGAAGAGTTGGAATTTGATCTAGGAGTTGCCGCTCTGAAAGGATGGTGGACGTTCTTTCGACTATAGCCGTGGTTGCGTCGAGCCAAGCGACAGGCCAGGCCGATGATTGTTCGAGTTCATCCCGAAGAAGCGAAAAATGAGTGCATCCGATGACGATCGTATCAAGGCGCGCGTCGCTTTCTTTAGCGTGAGCGAGGTCAAAAAATGGTGCGATCTCTTTAGCGATTACGCTTAGCTGGGGAGACAAACCCCGCGTCTTGGCTTCCGCTATGTCAACGAGGGCTGAAGAGCCGACACGAATTACGTTGCAGTCTGATGCAAAGTCTTGAATCAATTGATCTGTGTAGGGCCTCTTGACGGTTGCTGGAGTTGCAAGGAGGCCGATAACTTTTGATTCACTCCGTTGGGCGGCGGGTTTAATAGCTGGGACAACCCCGATCACGGGGATTAAGAGTTTTTCTCTGATTGCCGGAAGGGCAATTGTGCTCATGGTGTTACAAGCGATTACGAGAATATGTGGTTGATATCGCTCCACCAAGGCCATAGCGACGCTTGTAGCAAAAGTGACGACATCCGAAGCTGATTTTAAGCCATAGGGATAGTTTGCATTATCTGAGCAATAGACATAGTGAATAGAGGGCCATCGATTTTGGACACCTTCCAAAATACTGAGTCCGCCGACCCCAGAGTCGAAGACAGCGATTTTTAACTCCTCATGTGATACATCGGTAGCCATACAAATTCACTCGCCCTTCATCCAGAAAAAAGATTCATTCTTTCATCTATAGACTCTTTCTCCGATTTATCATATTTGAGGGAAAGCATGAATGGGGAGATTTGGCCTATGCATGAATTTGATTTTATTAAATGGTTGCGCCAAGTTGTGACAATGAAGAACGGGATTTTACTTGGGCCCGGGGATGATACAGCGATTTTGAGCCTCACGGCATCTGAACGTGGTGAACAAGGTCTCTTCACGACCGATATGCTCATGGAAGGAACGCACTTTGACCTAAAAAAAATGTCCCCTGAGCTTGTGGGGCGTAAAGCGCTCGCGGTGAATATCAGCGATATCGCCGCGATGGCTGGAAAACCAGTTGGAGCGCTTATCAGCCTGGCGTTACCAAAAAATGGCGGAGCCGATCTTGGGCAAAAAGTCTTCCAGGGAATGTTTGAAGTAGCTGAAGAGTTTGGTGTGTCTATTATAGGCGGTGACACGAATAGTTGGGATGGGCCACTCGTAATTTCTGTAGCCCTGTATGGTGAAACCACGGAGGGGAGAGCTGTTCTGCGATCAGGGGCTAGGGTTGGCGATGTGATTTTCGTAACGGGGGAGCTTGGGGGGAGCCTTGCGGGCCGTCATTATACCTTTCAGCCTCGAGTTAAAGAGGCTTTATTTTTGCACGAAAAATACACGCTTCATGCCATGATCGATCTTAGTGATGGGCTCATCTCGGACCTCGAGCATATTTTGGAGGAAAGTTCGTGCGGGGCGGTGCTCGAACGCGGAAAAATCCCCATATCACACGCTGCCCAGGACGCAGCAAGGAAATCAGGTGACCCCGATCAAGATGCCTCTCTTAAACGTGCCTTAACCGATGGAGAGGACTTTGAACTTTGTTTTACTCTTCCAAGTGATGAGGCCTCGCGGCTTCTAAAAGGGCCAAAACCTTCGAGCACAAAGCTTTCGGCTATTGGTGTCATTACGGATAAACCGGGACTCTATTGGCGTGAAGCCGATGGGAGTGAGCGTCCAGTGGCAAGTAGCTGGGCTGGATACCAACATGAATTTGTTTAATAAAACTTTCTTGTTGCGGATCAATTATATTGGTAATATTAACGAAATTCTCGCCTGTGAGCACTTTTTGGGGGTATAGCTCAGTTGGTAGAGCGTCGCGTTCGCAATGCGAAGGCCAGGGGTTCGACTCCCCTTACCTCCATTTTCCTTGATACAGAACGAAATCCAGACCATCGCGTTGCAAGAGGGTTGTTATCACTGGCAAAATCACCAGAGTCACCCGATGACGCCTTGCTCTCGGCAGGGTTAAAGCCGATGAGGTCTTCCCTTTCTCGGCTGTTGTAAATAAGTTTCACATCTTTTTCATTAACAATTGCCTTGTGCAAAACCTCCCTGATGGTCTCCCTTTGTTCGTGGGCAGGACGTTTTGTGACGTCTTTTTGAAAG
>CAILAO010000883.1 GCA_903832105.1 uncultured Pseudomonadota bacterium
ATGAAACCTAAGATTGACAAGGCTTGCAAGCCAATTGAGTACACTCCCTAGCGAAGGCCTTAATTTTTGACATTTATAAACAAATGCTCAGACTCATAGTGCGCAAGATTCCCGATATAGCCAACAGTAAATACTTCGTATTCACCATTTGGGAAGGAATTGGTTCGCCATCCTACTTTAGTCGCTTTGCCGGGATCCTGTGCGATAACTTTCTTTTCAAAAGAACCGTCTGTCTTTCTAAATTTGAAATCTGCGGCGGTTAACGGGATGGTTGCTCCTTCAGCTTTCACGGTAAAATAAACCCTCTTTGATACAGGTTGACCGACTGCAAAATCTGGAACCAGCGTCATTGTCACGGGCGGCGGAGGTTGGTTCATAATGATAACACGAGAGAACCAGGGTTTTGAGGTTGTTCCACCAGAAGCTAATTGACCGGACAGCGAAATGGCGTAAACGCCATCAGATAGCGTCGCGGTATCGAAACGGTAAGAATCAAACGGGGGAGGAACGGGAAAAATCTTTGTAGAATTAGGATCACCTTCTTTTCGGAAAGTGAGCGACAGAGAAGACAATTCTTCTCCAGAATAGTTTGAAAAAGAGAAATGACTCACTCCTGCGATAGCATCAAAGTAATCCGGCGATGTAAGTTTTACGATTTTTTCGAGACCATCTATCATCATGCGATCTCCGGAACGCCCTACCCCGCTTGGATCATTTCGTTTAATTCTAAAATAACCATCTTCCCCCCAGTCTTGACCCCAGCTATTACGTACAATCCAAGCGTCATTTGCATCGTCATATCCCACAAGTGTCACAGCATGTCCTCCTAGCTTTACGCCTGTGACGTATTGATATATTCCCTCTTTATAGAACATAAAGTCTTCATAGACCGTCATTGTTGTCATGAGGGGACCGTCAAGAAGAGCCTTTCTAACATTAAAGCCGCTGAAACTTAGAGGCTCTTTTAGTCTGTAGACCCTACTTTTTACGTCAGGGCAAGCAAGTGAGTTACTTTGATTTTCACCTAGGCGTCCACTGGCATAGGGAAAACAAGATTCGTCAGGTGTTCCATTTGACTCCAACGAGATAATGGCGAAAACAGGCATAGCTCCGGAATCACAACCACCGATGCTGGAAAAAAGATATTGCTCGGAAAGGTCGAGCGAAAGGTTGGGGACCTTATGATTAATGTTTATTTGACCTTCCATAGCGCCGAGAGCAGCAAAGGCGACACAGCTTCCGCAATAGGCCTGATTGCGGATCGGGGTCATCCAGTTCTTACCGTCTTTATTTCTCCAATCCCAGTAACTTGGTAGTTCAGGATCATCATCTCTAAAAAACGATTCGTCAGGAAGAACCTCAAGACCATCGTCAATCTCTTGTGACAGCATACCAAATGGAGAGGATCGTCCGTGGATACCCAGCGCTTCGATCTTGCCAGAATCCGCAGCCGTCCAGCGAATATCAGGATGCTTGAGGATTTCTTGTCTAAGCTCCTCTAAAGTCAAACTAAGAGCGGAGGTGGAAAACAACATGACAAAAAAGAGGAAAAAACGAGTTGGAACATAACTTACCGACCATCTTAAACAGAACGTCATGACAATCTCCCTATTATAATGACTAAAGCAGAACTTTTTTTAATTTCGTCAATCATTGTACTGTACCTTTTTGGAAGTGTAAAATCTTTTGACAGTCCCCTAAAAAGCAAGTGAATATAACTTGTTGAGATAACAGGATATTTCGAGCTACAGAATTCAGCACGTTTTTTGCTTAGTAAAAGTCCTGTGTTCTTTGAGTGGACTTTAGCATGGATGTTTCAAACAGTCAGGAGATGTCAAAATGAAGCGATGTCACGTGTTGTTTGCGGTTACTGTGATGGCAGGGATTGCTTTAGGGTGTGGAGAAAAGTCTCAGAAATTTCCGGAAGGTACAAACAGCGGGTCTGGGTTAAGCACAATCAATGTAGGACTTCCTAAAAAAACGGATCTCGAAAAGAGTTTCAAACCTGAAGCAGTTGCTAAGCTTGATGGCTACTATGCACTTGTGAAGCCTGTTGCTGGAAGCTGCGCCTCCGGGAACAGTGTTGAAGAGGTAAAAGCCTGGACAGACACAACGATTTCGAAAAAAATTACCCAAGGTTGTGACTATCTAATTGTTGTGGAACTTGGAAGACTAGACGTTGCTAATTCGAAGATAACCCCCGTGTTCTTTACAAATCGCGTTCAAGCGGAGCAAGGTTATATTCTAAGGAAAGCCGACTTTTTAAATAAAGACAGTATTGATGTCAAAATCAAACTGACTGTCACAAAAGATGGAGAAGATGCGGGTTTAGGAAGTGCCGGTACAGTGATCACGACACCAGGAGAAACTGATCTGACAATCGGTGTTGAAATAGAGGGCATGCAAAGTGGTACCACTTCGGTTGGATTTGGTGATCCTGCGAGTCCCAATTTTTACGTGCTATCAGATGGGACTGATTTAAAATCTTTCGATGAAGAAAGTTTTTTGAAC
>CAILAO010000884.1 GCA_903832105.1 uncultured Pseudomonadota bacterium
GCTTAATGCAGCTAGATTAAGATTAACTTCTGGTTACGTCATTGATCTTTCATCAAATAACTATTCTACAAACGGTGGACTAATTCTTATCTTTAACCTTGGAGGAGGGTTCTAATGTTTGAGGTGAACCCCAAAGTCACGCGCACTTGCCGGAAGGTACGTAGAAAAAAACTCAATTTTTCTTGCTCCTATCAACCTGGATGTACTTTGAATTGTCCTACTCTTCAAGTCAGGTTGTTTGTCGTAAAGAATTAAAAGTGACCATGTTAAACCTAAGCGTATTGGTCATGCCAAAGGCAATATTTCCATCTTCTGTTTTCAAATAGGCAGCCTCTCTGCTCCATTTCAAAAACTTCTCGTGATTGATGCACTCCTTTGCGTGATCAAAGAAATGTTTTAGTTCATTGGTTTTAGGTACTGAGAAAATTCGCTCCAATTCGGTCTGGCAATGCACAATGTTTTCCCACTGATATTGCTTCCTGATAAGTTCGGCGGCATTCATCCGGACAGCATGCCGATTTTCGTTTTGGTTCAAGACTTCAAAGGAAGCCATGATAAGGTCGCGCGGATCTTCGTGAATATCCTGAGGTGCGTCCTCCTCGTCTTCCGAGAGAATGCCTTCTGCAATGCACATGCAGCGAATGGCTAAACTTGCATCGCTAAATTCTGGATTGAGAATTTCTCTAGCGGTTTTATATGTGCAACCAGTCCAGCCCCCAACATCAAATGCTCTTAGAGATTCCAATATTCTATCTGCACCATCTCCATGATGCAATTGCACGAAATCCTCACCCACAGCCATTTTCCACTCAAGGATTTTGCAAAGTTCGTTCTCAATTATTCTGTTCTCCGTTGTTAAGCGACGTCTGATAGCCTGACGCAGTGACTCCAATATAGGGTCAGCATCAGGATCTTCTTTGTAGTATTGATAAGCATCGCGCCCCCATGGAGAGAGAAGGATCCAATCCAACCCAACTAGGAACGTCTGCATTTTCAATCGCTTTCGCAGCATTCACAAGAAAAACTACAGGATCTAGTCCTTGATGCAGAAAAATACATTCATTTTCCCCTCCCGATTTCATACTGGATAAACGGATCGCCATAGGTAAACTCCTTCTAAAATTTTTTGCGTACTCCCCAACCTCACGTTGTGTTAGCTGATATATTTCCTCCCTAAATTAACATTTCAAAACCCATCCCAGCGGCGGCATTATAAACCCGAACTAACGGCGCATTCGCATTAGACAAAAATTTGACACAAAGTTCACGCCGACAATCTTTCAACAGCCGTGATACTACGGTTTAACTTTCCATAGATCGTTGAAAGGGCCATCACCACCAAAGAGCCAGAGGTTTCCAGTACTATCGATCCATGATGTAGCTAAATATCTGCTACCAGGTGCATTGCCAGAGGCAGCGATGCCCTTCGTGCCATAGGTACCGACCTGATCGCCTGCGCTGCTGCCAGAAACCCAAGTCCAGTTGGTGCCGTCATATTTCCACAAATCGTTCATATGGTGTTGACTCGATCCGAAGTAGGAGTAGCCGCCAAAAAGCCAAAAATCGCCAGCTTCATCTTTCCAAGCCGTGGAGCCTCTACGCGCCCCAGGAATATTGACAGCAGTTCCTATTCCCTTTGTGCCATAGGTGCCGAACTGGTCTGTGGCATTGCTGCCCGAGACCCATGTCCAGTTGGCACCGTCAAACTTCCAGAGGTCGTTAAAACAATTCGCGTCAGAGGCTTTGCTCCCACCGAAGAGCCACAGATTGCTACTGCTATCGATCCATGAAGTCGAACTAGTACGTGCCCCAGGCACATTGGTGGGAGCCGTTGTACCCTTCGTGCCATAGGTGCCGAGCTGATCTGCCGCCTTGCTGCCTGACATCCACGTCCAGTTGGTACCATCAAACTTCCATAGGTCGTTAAGATAGCCTTCAGGGCCAGACTCGGGATAGCCGTAGCCCCCAAATAACCACAATTTTCCGGTTCCGTCGATCCATGAAACGGCGCCACGACGACCACCGGGCACATTGCCGGCAGCGGCGACGCCTTTCGCGCCATAGGTAGCTCCTGCCGCCATATTGCTGCCTGACATCCACGTCCAGTTGGCGCCGTCGAACTTCCAAAGATCGTTGAGATCGTTTTCACTCGATGCATTATAACCAACACCACCAAAGAGCCAGAGGTTTCCACTGGCATCGATCCATGAAACGGCGCCACGACGACCACCGGGCACATTGCCGACAGCCGCGACGCCCTTCGTGCCATAGGTACCTATCTGACCGCCTGTGCTGCTGCCGGAAACCCAAGTCCAATCGGTGCCGTCAAACTTCCATAGATCGTTGAATACGCCTATGATCGTTACGCCCCCACCGAATAACCAGAGATTTCCGATGCTATCGATCCATGAAACAGATCCAGCTCTAGCGCCCGGCACATTGGCAGAAGAACCA
>CAILAO010000885.1 GCA_903832105.1 uncultured Pseudomonadota bacterium
ATAGAAGGCTTTTACGCCAAGTGAGTACACGCCATGTTATGTCGTTGGCGTCGGAGGGAGATCTTCCGGCTTTTGTTCCTCTAGCAATCTAGCAATGATTCGTCCTTCCGCAATTTCACGTAAAGCGGTGACCGCTTCTTTGTTTTTGGTTCTAACAAGAGGCTCCGCGCCTTCCATAAGTTGACGCGTCCGATCCGCGGCCACAACAACTAGCATGAAACGATTTTCCATGAAATTCAGGCAATCTTCAATCGATACGCGAGCCATTTAGAGAACCCCCATATACATACAATTAAAACTTTCTTTCTAGTTTTGAATCTAGTATTAGTCAACTGTATTTTAATTGATATTCCATTAGAATCAAGCTTTGTTTTTATAACTCATTGAAAAATTTAGAAAATTAGAACAACAAAAGTAAAGGAACTTCGATGAAAAATCGCCATGCTCGATGTAGGCTAAGTTCATCCAGTATCGTAACTCTCGTTTGTTGCTCGTTTTTTCTCTTGTCGATTAGCTGCGGTGGCTCTAGGAATGCAAAGAAAGATCAAGATATTGTCGGTGTCCCGCGCACGATAGAGTTCACTTTAAATGCTCCCGCTTCTTACTACATGGAGGATGCGGAATGTCAACATACTCCCGATGACACGCTAGAACTGACCCAAACCAGCATTAACAGCTGGACGTCCTCTGGAGTAAACTCTCCTGAAGTCACTCTTTCTGAAATAAAGTCAGGAAAATCGCTCAAAAGTAATTTTGTTGAGGAGACTTTTTTTGGTCTTGAATACGTACAAACGTGCGATTTTTCAACCTCTTGGGGAAAGCGCTGTTTGAAGGAAAGTGGAGAACCAGAATCTTGGAATAACTCAAACGCTAAAGGGGGTTATCTCAAGATCTGCAAAGGCAATTACACTTATGGCAGAACTTCCTATGAGGGTGTGGGATTAACAAGTATTTATTTTCTAGAACAGGCTTTTCAGCGTTACCAAAGTTTTAGCGAGGCTCCGGTTCCTTTAAAACCAGTTCGACTATTGATCCTCCCTGACTTTAAAACTGAGCAGCTCAACTTTCCCGATCCCAAAGATGATCAGAAGAAGAAGCGCATTATTTACATAACCCATAATGCAGGGTATTTTCCAGAAACTGTGAACGGAAATATCATTTCGATTTTCGCGATTTTCCCTGAAGCGGCGTGTCTCGTGAAAAAGGCAACAGGTTTTCTCTGGGAATCAAGTTTCGTCTGGGCTCACGAGTTTGCACATCATTTGGAAAAGTCCATCACGCCAAATTATTTTAATATTTATGGGGAGTTGGCGAATCACTTCCCGCCAGAACTACAAAATGTTAACGAGAAGGATGATGTCTCTTCCAAGACGAGACTCGCTCTTTTATCTAACGCGATCTCAGAAAGTTTTGCGGATCTTATCGGGTATTATAGTGATGATGCAACTGGTGCCTCTTTGTCCCAGATTGAAGGCTTTGGATATAACCGAACCATTACCTATGGCGAATTCAAGAACAAAACGGAAAAAATCCTTACCGAAACGGTTGTGGAACAATTTCTTTCTGCTGGTAGCCTAAGCCAAACTTCATCGGTTTTCCTTGCTGGTGAAGATCATTCCGACGATCAGTGTTCTTTTCCAAAGGAAGAACCCAATTTTTCTGACCCCCATATTATTGGTGCCATTCTAGCTTATGGACTCGACGGCGTTTTCAGCCTCTTATCGGCCTTCCGTCAGGACACTGGGGATGCCCCTTCATTTAATCAACAAGACATTGGTGATCGCTATAGGTTATCCATCGCGTGGATTAAAGCTGTCAGGGAAAATTGGGATGTCACTAAAGACTCTGAAAGCACGGGAGAGTATTTTCAGGTTGTCTCCGATGCTTTGGAGCTTGTCTCAACAGCCTATTTAGGCGTGAATGAAAATTCTTCTGATGAAAAATTGAAAAATCTTGATCATCTTAATCAGGTAAAAAGCAAAATCTGCCGTCACATTTTAAAAATGTGGCCTGTTATTCGTAAGCCACCCTTTAGCGAAAAAGACGGTCGGTGCCCAACCCAAACCTTCTAGCGCCCCAAACCGCTTAATCAGTCTATCATAGAAGCCGATTACTCTCGTAATCTCGGTGGATAATTTCGAGTAGTTTTTTACCCGTCTCTGAGTAAATTTTTATTTGATCAAATGCAACCTTTTTGGCCGCGATGGCTTGAAATCGGACGGCCAGTTTTTCTGACAAATTATATGGGATGAATCCTGAAACAAAAAATCCCGAACTAGCCAAAAGGTCATGCAAGACTCCTAAGCCTTGAGATTCAATTGGTATGTCAATTGCAGCGTATTCATAACCATTCCGTAAAAGTTCTCGCCATTGGGCTAAAAGACTTTCAGTGGCTTCATGGCCAGGCAACTTAAAATCAAAAACGACCGATCCTTGCGCTGGTTGAAGCTTTGTTTCGTACTCACCTTGTTTTGGTAGCGGATTAAATCTTGGAGTGGGTAACCATGTCACATTTAAAGGTTCCAGAATAAATCCGATCATCCTTCCAATGCTATCGGGCAAAAGAACCTTTTCTCCGAATGGGTGTTGAATCGCGGGCATAACAGAAAACACCAAAGAATAGCGATCCATGTTTTCAGGATCTGTTCCAATACCAAGTTTTCCCAACTTTGCCTGATTTGAACTCGTTTGACACCCAGCAAAAATCGCTGTGTCTCGCGCTCCGTATTGCGCGACAAGTTTCTGACTGTATTCATGGTTCGTAACACAATCTGCAAAACAATAGTGAACATGTATTTCACGGGCTTTATTCATAATTTCTGAAAAAATTCTGCTAAAAAGCCCCCGAGCTGCTATGTCAGGATCGGTAACACCCAAGCAAGGTTCATAGACTGGCGGTGTGTCACGCCACTTTAGAAGTCCCACATGACCTACGAGTCGCCCATTTGGGAGCGATGCAACAAGCGAGATCAGTTTTTTTTCCGCAACCATCGTCCCCAGTTTTTCTGGGTAATACACAAAGTCGTTTATATAATTGTACCCGTATACTCGATAGAAAAGACGACTTAAAGCCCCTTCCTCTCCTTTTTTTAGTTCTCTGATCTCAAGTTCCTGTTCTTGATTTGCGATACCTCCGTCACCCTCAGGTTTTGCAATCTGCAACTCATTCACTTCTTCGGAAAAATCAGAAACAGTGTATTTTCCTAATGATTTCAGCTCTATAACAATCTTCTGTCCACCACGTCCACAGTTTTCAATAGAAAGAGTTTCGAACTCCTTAGCGGTGTCATGTAATTGAAGGAATTTTTCAATCGATGCGGTAGCATTACCCTGACCTCTAGGAAAAATTGGAGCCCCGTGATTTGTAATTTCAAGTCGTATCTTTCCCGGAAGGGCAAAAAAATCAATCGTCGTTGATTCGGAGGTTTCGCTTCCAGCGTTGCTCTCGGTGATTAGTGAAAGGGCCACCTCGGCTGACTCGCGAAGGTCTTGAGCTGCACGCTTCGGCATCCCAAGACGCCTCGAACAGGTAACTAATAAATCTAAAATAGGTTCCTGATAAACTGCGACGGGAGGAAGTTCGATATGTAACCTTCGATGTAGCTCCATTTCAATTCAATTAGCCCTTAATCGCATCAACAACTCGGATCAATTTCCCTGTTCTTGAGTTTCTCGGTAACGCGCCAGGTTTCAATATCTCAACACTAATTGGCCAAACGCTTTCTTTTGCTACTGCTTCTCTCAGGGATGGCCTTCCTTCGGTAATTTTTGCTTCCAGCTCATGCTGCATCTGGCCCATCCAATTAGAAGACGCCTCTCCCTCTGTGGTTTCGACTCTTACTACTAAGAGATCCCGACCGTCAACGCGCTTTTTCTCTATTTGAACATTTGATGACAAACCCTTATACTCGCTTAATATTTGTTGAATGTATTCATAGTCAACCGAATCGAAGCCAATTCGTAAGATATTATCCCCTCGTCCCATGAGTTTGAAAAGTGGAGTTGTTCTCCCGCATGAGCAGGAATCTGATAGCCATTTCGCACGATCACCCACTGAGTAGCGGATAACCGGTGTCAATCTTCGTGGAAAAGGTGTGACATATAGAAGCCCTGGAACTCCCTTACCACTGTGTTTACCATCGTCAGGATTCACAATTTCGATATAACACTGATCATTGTGTGCGTGAAAAACGCCAAGGGGACAATGATCACATTGGTACCCTATGTACCATGTCTCAACTGTTCCATATCCAGGAGACTTTATACATTTTACCCCAAATTTTTCTTTGAGTTCGTTTTGATCTGCTTCATAGAGATGCTCACCAGCAAAAAACACTTTTTCAATATTAAGACCATCAATCCCCAGATGAATCATGCCTCTCATGGTGTTCAGGATAACACTCGCAATTCCAGTAAAACAATTAATTCCAAAAAGTTTAGTCACCGTATGAATGAAATCGGTTGCGGTATGATTTGAAAATGGGAAATTTTTGCATCCATACTGTTGCAGCATCCTATTAATGTGGATAAACGTCATATAGAGGCCACCAACAGCGAAAAGATTCGCGACGCGGTCTTCTTTAGTGAGACCAATAGCAAAAAATCCGCGCGAGTTCGGAAGATTAAGCATCTCAAGCTCATCAAAGCTGAAAAGAGTCGATTTTGGAAATCCAGTCGTCCCGCCACTTTGAAAAACAGTATAATATTCGGTCGTTAGAGAAAGAAGTTTTGTACTTACGGGCGGAAGTAACGGCCGAAGATCCGACGATGTTAGGGGCAAGATAGCGGCTAATGGCTCCTCATCACTCTCATTAAAGCCAGCAAGTCGCTCCTTGTAGAAAGGAACACTGGATCTCGCAAAATTTATGTACTCAACAAGTTTTTTTCTTTGGGCGATCGCTTGGTCTTCTGGATTCATAATCTCCCAAGAATCATAAAACGGGAGAACCGCAGCATCAAAAAGACATTTTTTAGACATGTTTTGCCCTAATTATTGAGAGGAGCTCTGTTTCTTTTTGACATAGTATTTTACGTATTCAGGATGTAGCAAATCTAGAGGATTGACGTTTTCGATATTTTGTTTCACGTCAAAGAACCCAAGTTCGCTGGAAAAGGTTGCTGCTCTAGAAACTCTGATTGCTGTTAAATCGTTTAGTAGATCTACAAAGTAGTTACTAAAGTTGATCGTTTCCGTTTCATTAATGGTTACACTCAAGAAATTAAATCTTGTCTTCTCATCCTCAGTTACCGCTGCAAAGAATTTTTTCTCCCGTTCAAGGTCTACATTGTAAGCCGTTTCCGAAATTTCCGGGCTGTGTTTAAATCCAACCTGAATCGAAGGGTCAAACTTAATCTCAATAATGTATTCACCAGTTTCTTGCTCTGGAGCTTTAAAAACGGCAAGATCCGGAAGAACGGCATCTGTGGTAACAACGTAAAACTTAGCTTTTGGACTCCCTTGCCAACTATCCCAAACCCTTTGCACGTACTTGACCCAATCCCTAAGAGGCATGGGGCCTCGCATAATCGGATCAACGGCAATCCATTCCCTATTCTCGTTCAACACGAGGGTAGTCACATGAAAGCGCCATTCAGATTCTCTTCCAGACCTGAGGTCTCCGATAACAAAAAACTTTTTTATTGAAGTCGGAGCAAGTCCCATTTTGCGCGCTAACAAATGTACCGCCATAGCACGGCCAAAACAAAAACCAATGATTCCATTCGGATCGTACTTTTTAAGATTCTCTTCGGAGATTTTCGCGATGGGATGATTGACAGCTTCAGAATATAGGCTTTTTATCTTTTCTGAAGAAAGAGTCTCCATATTTTTTGGAAGATCGTTTTCTAGACTATAAAACGCCGCTCTTACTGCTTCGTCACTAGTTGCATTCCGGATCGAAATATCTGGAGCATCGCGATCCGATGCCACGCCTGAATAGTTGCTTGGTGATTTACATGAAAAACAAAAAAGAAATATTCCAATAAGAAAAACCGAGAAACCGACTTGTTTCATAAGATCCGTCTCCTCCCCGCAAATCAATTTTAGAACAATCTTAGTTCTATTTTGTTCTGATTTTAGAGATTTTCATAGAAAGAAAGTGAATAGACAGAGAAAAAGCGTAGAACGAAAAAAGACCGACAACGCCCCCAACCAGATACCCTCCAAGAACATCTCCAGGAAAATGAACACCGAGATATACCCTTGATATTCCAACCAATAAAGGAACGGCCAAGACCAAAGCAGACGTTTTTTTAAACCCAAAAAAAAGAAGATGCGTCACCGCAAAGGTCATTGCATTGCCAGCATGATTTGATGGAAAACTAAGATTCCCGCCGCAAGATTCTGCGACCAATCTAACACTTTCAACAAACTGGTAACAGGGTCTATACCTTCCAACAAGGGGTTTCAAGAATTGAAAGGAAATTGCATCAGTAATCGAAATGGCTATGGCGGTTAAAAGACAAAACTCGACGAGTCTCCAATTCCTTGAAGCTGCCGCATAGATAAAAATGACGCCCCAAAAAAAAGCCCAAAAAACTGGATTTGAGAAGAGTAGCATGGCCTTATCCAGTAAGGGAAAGGCCAGTTTCTGGTTGATCAAAAAGAATATTTCACTATCCATGTCAACAAGTTGTTCCATATACCCAATCCTTCACACACATCCTTACCAGGAAGTAAGGTTATAAAAAAGAGATGAGATTCCATTTTTTCAAGAATCGCCAACGCAGAAAGATATTTCCAGCATAATCATAGCGTTACGTCTTTAGTCAAAAAAAGGGACGATGATAAAATAAAGAAGGTCGATCTTTCTCAAACTTGATGACACGACAGATCAACTTAATGCGACTGAGCCGGACACAATCGCAGTGGTAAGTGCCAGGAAAATTGCTGCTTCACTACCATGACGAAATCTCCTTTTTCACGGGGTAAAATGACTTCGTATAACTACTGCATCATTGGAAATGGTCCCTTAGGCATAGGTCTTGCCTATCTGATTCAACGCGCCCTGCACCAGGAAAAAATACATCTTTTTTTCTTGGGGAGGTCTGGCCCAGCTGCCGTAAAATGTCACCTTGAACATAAGAAAAATCCTTTTCTAGTAGAAACTGACGCTCCACATCCAAACCACTTAACCAAAGTTGATGTGTGCTTCGTGTGTGTAAAAGCGTTCGATTTAAAGACTGCTCTCAGCCAACATCTACCATTTTTAAATCCTAAAGCTGTTATTATCACGCTTTGCAATGGATATATTGAACCGGAACTTGAAATAATTATTGACGATTTCCCAGGGTTTACCTGGAGGAGCGGTCTTTCCACCTTTGGAGTTACCGCCCATGAAAATAATCTTTTTTCTCTTCACTCGAATCAAGGTGAAGTATTATGGGGTCCAATTCCCACAAAAAAAGGCTTCAAAAGACAAATCACACATTCCGAATCGCTTCTTTTAGAAAGTAAACCGCACACCTTTTCTTGGAAAGATGATATTCGCCCGTTTCTTATGAAAAAGTGGCTTTTCAACGCTGTAACTAATACTCTTTCCGCTACGAAAAATCTCCCTTGTAATGGCCAGTTACTAAAAGATCCCGGGGAATTAAAGAAAACTTTTTTTGAGGTCCTACAACTTAGTGAGAAAGTCTGGCAAGAAAAGTGGCAAGATCATACTGACGAGCTTTACACCGAACTTCTTTCCATTATCAACCAAACATCCGAAAACGAGAACTCTATGCGGCGAGATGTGAGGCTTAAGAGAAAAACGGAAAATTCCTTTCTAGCAGGCCTTTCTGAAAAGTACGCCGGGTTTCAAACACTAAAAAAGTTAAGCCATCAAATTGAGTCATCTTTATAAACAAAAAGCCCCAACTCTTGAAAGAGTTGGGGCCAATCAGCTGAACCATACTGTGCCGAATTGTCCTGCACAGTTCCAATCAGGGGGATGCTTGAGGAGGAAGACTCTTTTAATCCCCTGATTTGAAATCAATATTAGTTAGGAGTATGCTTAAATACTGCGCTGTTAATGGCTGCCTTAGCCCTTGCAAAGAATCGGTCGTCGAATGAGTTGGCTCTGCTAGCCGTTTCCATGTATACGATCTCGATCGCTTTTGGATACTTAAAACTGCAAGGACTGACTGAATTATTGCATTGTGTTCCGCTATAAATATCCGGCAATTTATCGCCTTCAGCAAGGAACACACCGACTACTTTCCATTCTTCCATTTGTAAGCCAGTGGCAATACTACCTGATAAGTAAGCATCACACTTATACATGGTACCGCGGACTGCCCGATCCCAAATCCAATCTTGGAAGAGCGGAACTTGTTGAACAACTTCAATTGGTCTGTTTTGACAGTGATTTTTGAACAGAGTCTGGCTATTCATGAACTCAATATCAGAATCATAAGCTTGAGCAAGAATATAGACTTGATCTTCAATTCCAGAGTCCGTCAAAACTTCGATATGATTATTTGCAAACCGATAATCGTTCATAGCTTTATATTCATCCCGCGTCATCGTGCCATGACAATACTCAAGAACTTCGTTGCCGGGTGATCTGAGAGGAATAACTTCATAGCGGCGGCTGACACAACCTGAGTTCATCGCGTTCTGATTTGCAACGAAAAAGTACTCCAGATCGCCATTTCGCGTCTTGGTTGAAGAATAAGCTTCGAGATGTAAACCAGGAAAAATCGTAAAGTCAAAGAAAGTTCCAAGAGCGAGCGGTTGATTGGTGACTGGGATATCTGCACCAGACGACTCACAATTCTGCCCAACGCAGAAATTGATATCTCGATAGGCAACTTCTTCGCCGCTTGGGCCCATGCCGACGATCGAAATAACGTGGTTTCCTGATGTTATTCCCATCGCGCTTGGATTAAAAACAAATTGTCCATTTGAACAGTCAAGAGCGTTGTTATCGAGAGTACATGTAAATGATTGGGCTAAAGAACGATCAATTTTAATGGGATAGGAACTCCTGCTAACGCCCTTCTCCAAGTCTTCAGCGCCAGATACTTGAAGTTGAGAAGCTCCAGAAAGATCTACTTTGAAAGTTAGAACCTCTTCAAGACCTTTTTGTCCACTCGGAATGTGGGCTGCTCTTACGCTGAGAGAATAGGAAGCGCCGTTATTAAGCGTTGCAAATTCATAGGCTTTTCCATTTCCAGATGCATCCTGGCATGGTCTAAAGTCAACTTCACTTCCACCCTTACACTCAAAGCGAATATCATTTGGATTCATTTGACCGGCATTTTGGAGGTCAAATTCAACCCGCAATTTTCGTTTGGTATACACAGGCGAGATTGAAGCTTTATCCTTAATAACCGTCACAAGATTAGCTCCTGACTGTTGCGTACTACTTGTTAGTAATAATCCAAGATCGCTACTGGCTGGGGAGGTATCTTCAACTGTCCCTAAAACAGCTTTCACAAAGAATACATGTGACTGACCTTGAATCTGAACAGATTGAGATCCCGTAGGGCAGCTTTGCCAAGTGCCGGGTTGTCCGTTGACGTCACTTTTGCAAAGAAATTCAGCGGAGTTGATGTTTGAAGAATAGCTAACTTGGGCTATTCCGCTTCCAATGAGTTGAACATTGCTAATTGTGGTTTGAACGACGACTGGAGCTGGATCGTCCTTACTTTCTTTCTTTGAACACCCAAAGTTGGTAAGAAGAGCCAAACTTCCAAACACTAGTAAAGAACTTTTAATAAAATTGACATTAATTCTCATAAAACCCTCCTCGGTATTAAATATTTTTATGGTTCAAGCATCGAATCATGCGAATACTATCAAAACACTATTAATATGTCAACGGTATTTTATGGTTATTTTAAAGAATTTTGTATCTAATTGTAATTGATTGTTATTTTATTAAAATAACCATAGTCCTCTTGGGCGGATTTCGCCCAAGAGGCATCTATTTTCAATTGCATGATGTTTACTTTTTGGGTGGATCTTTCGCCTGAACAGCCTTCTCTGAAGCCGTTACCGGAGACTTAGACTTTGCATTCTCTTTCTTCCCATCGGCAACGTTCGCCAGTTCTTTTTCGAGCGTAGGGATCGTTAACGTTCCAAGTGGTTTCTTGTTCAATAAACTCACGTAGTCAGCGGCGATCCTGAGGGATTCTTGCAAGAAAGGATCATCCTTAAGGGGTGGCTTTTCACTTGTTCGATCACCAAGATTTTCTTCTGATTTCTTGGACTTATCTCCGTTCTTTTCTGCCTGCTCTTCTTCCTTCTTTTCCTTGAGGCTCACATGATAACGCTCTTTTGCGTTGTCCTTATATTTTTTAATTTCGTCCAATACCTTCTTATACTGCTGGTCACTTGCGAGCCTCTCTTTGCTGCTCTTTGCTATGGCTGCAACATAGGGGGTTACCTTGTGGAATTTTTTATAATCTGTAGGAGCAATCTTCTCCCATGGAAGCGCATAATCATAGTGTTTTTCCCCAATTTCGTACTCCTCCAATATATCCGGCAATACGACATCGGACTCGACTCCCCTAAGCTGGGTGCTTGCTCCTGACGGTCGATAGAATTTGCTAATCGTTACCTTGATTGCACCAAGTTTTCCAGCAATATCGTTAAGGTTCTGGACGGTACCCTTTCCAAATGTGTGGGTATCTCCGACGATTGGGCCGCGCCCATAGTCCTGAATAGCCCCGGCAAGAATCTCGCTTGCGCTTGCAGAAAGACGATTGGCAAGAACAACAAGGGGTCCATCATAATACACTTTTTCGTCTTTATCGCTTTGGACATAGAGCGAGCTTTCCATACCCTTTATTTGAACAACGGGCCCTTTGTCGAAAAATAGTCCCGCAACATTGATTGCTTCATCCAGGCTCCCACCTCCGTTGTTTCTTAAATCCACAATGAGGCCGTCGATCCCCTTCTTTTTCAAGCTCTCAATCTCTCGAATCATGTCTGCAGAAGAACTCCGATAGTCTTTCTCATTTGCCTGACGCCCCTCAAAATCCATATAAAATGATGGGAGATCTATATCACCGATTTTTAAGACTGTTTCCTTTTTACTAACCGGATCTTTGACAACAACATCAAACACCTTTGAACTGGCGGCCTTATCTTCTAACGTCACTTGTTCTCTAATGACAGGAATAATTTGCTTGACTGTTTTTCCACCCTCTTCCCGCATGAGAGTTAATTGAACTTCGGTCCCTCGTGGTCCTCGAATCAATTTGACAACTTCTCTTAATTCCATGTCAATCACGTCAACGGGGGGTTCCTTCCCCTGTGCGACGGCAATAATTTTGTCATCAATCTTAATTTTTCCAGTTTTCGCGGCAGCTCCGCCTGGAACAAGGCTTTGAACGGTTGTGAAACCATCTTCACTACGAAGGACAGCTCCAATTCCTTCCAAAGACAATTTCGTATAAATTCGAAAATCCTCAAGGTCTTCGGGGGACATATAATCAGAGTGAGGATCCAATGCAGAAGCGAATGAATTCAGAAATGAAGCGTAGACATCATCACTGTTTGTTTCATTGTGTCTCTTTAACGCCAGTTCGTAGCGCTTATGCATTTTTGCCCGCGCTTCCTTTAGATCAGAAATCGTCGACTTCAGTTGAAGTAGCTGAAATTTAACTCGTTTTCTCCACCTCTCATTCACCTCTTCTATGGTTTTTGCGAAAAGCATGTTTTTTCGATCAATGTCCAGGTATTCGTCAACGGTGAAGTCGTGAGGATCATCAATGTCTTTTACGATTACTTTTTGTCGTTCAGAAAACCGTGCCGAGTATATGTTCATGATGTCATCGATTGCTTTACAGTCCGCTCCTTTGATCATGTCGTCAAGCTTGTCACTATAACTGCTCTCAAAACGCTTAACATCGGATTCCAAAAAGTATACTTTTCCAGGGTCCCAATTTTTTATGAAGTTTTCGAGGGTTCTTCGACTCAATTCGTCATCGAAACTATGAAACGAGAAGTGTACCTTCAAGAAAACAGAGACAAGCTGTTTCACCTGAGAACAATCAAGAGCAGATGCTTGGCTGCCAATGCAAGAAAAAAATAAGTAAAAAAGAAAGTAGGCGCTCAGTTTATAGTTTTTTAATGACATCATCTTTCTCCCTAACCCAAGCTTCCTCGCTCGGATGTAAAATCCCGCTATTGTAACAGAATAATAATAATACTGAATGCGCTCTTTGTCTAAAGGGTACATCGCCAACTCATCGATTTCTAACGCACAGTTTTTGACTTTTTTTATCGGAATTTTGAAAAATTCTTCTATTTCCTTTAATATTTAAGTAGTTAGTATTTGCCTTTTTTTTGACGTTATAACAATTTTCAGTCTGGCTGTAATTTTTTTAAAAGTATTGTCGAAGAGAGATTAGGAAATCCAATATCTTAACGGGTAGGTAAAAGGACACTCCTAACTTGACTTCGGAGGACAAGATTAAATGAAAAAACGTTTGGTTTACTGGATCGCAGAGAGAATCTTGCCACTTCATGAAAATCGAGCAAAGTTACTGAACGCGAAAGGTTTTGAAGTTCATTTCTTCACTCTTCTCGAAAGCCTTCTTGCGCAAGTTGAAGCTAAAAGAACTGGCATTATAATCATTGGGGATTTTGATTCAGAAAAAAATCTAGAGCGCATTGTAATGAAGCTTTCAAATATGCCAGAAACCCAAGCTGCTCGTTTAGTTTTATCGCTGGAGGGGCGTTTCCCCAAAGTCCTTTTCCTCGCTGCCTGCACGACCTTTAGGGATGTTATTCCGATGAATATTGATGACGATCAATGGTTCCAGAGAATAATGTTTGCGACAGCAGCGCGACCTATCGAGTTTTCCCAGCCTACTGGTCAAATCACGATGAATACCGTATCGACTCTCTCCTTACCCGCGAGAATCGTCTGGATAAGTAGGAAAAGGGTTCGGCTGGAATGTCGATTAAAACCGTCTCCAGGAGCAATACTTAACCTTGAAGGCCCTTTTGTAGAATCGTTTGGTGTAAAATCCATACCTTTGAAGGTGGATGGTACGGCGAGAAATAATCTAGTCTATCGTTTTTCGGATGCTGTCGTAGGCAGTTGGTCCTTATCCGCACCCGTGCAAAGTAAAGTGGATACTTTAATCAACAAACTCCGGATAAATGATGTCGGTACACGTTGCAAGGTCTTTCTGGTTGTTCAGTCAACAAAATTTAGAAACGCAATTCTTCAAAAACTTGACCATCCTAAAATCGAACTCAATGCTGCGCTGCAAAAGCAAAGTATTGTGTCAGAACCGATATTTTTTACCCCGGATATCGTATTTATTGAGGATCGATTATGCTTGGAAAGCAAGGGACAGCTTTTTCAGCAAATGCTCAAAACTCTTCGGGAAAATGTTCCTATTGTCGTTTTAGGAGACACACTGAGTCTGCAGACTTTAAAGAGTCTGTATCCTCATAGACAACTCATTGGCTTGTCTCAGATTCCAACAGATCTTTCAGAACAAGTATTAACCTCTTTCTTGCCATCTTCTTGGCAATCAATGAAGACAGAAGAAGGAAGCGTTAATATTCTATCCGAAAATCCCGTCTCCTATGCACGCATCTCTTTTCCAGCAAGAGTAACCAAGCTACATCCGCTGGCTCTTGAAATGACGTTCCCGTTCCCAATCGGCAACTTTGCTCTTTGTCAGGTTGAGTCTCCTGTAATCAGGCGTATTCTTGGCAAAAATCCTTATGTAAAATTTACGAAGGTCTTTCCAAATACAAGAACTGCTGACACCTCATTCATGTTTACAGGAGAAACGTATCTTGTAGACACCGACAAGGAAGAAAGAAAAACTCTGGCCACATCGTTATCCAAGCTGGTTACGGACTACATGCATCGGTATATCCCAGAAAACATTGCACCAATAACCGAGACAAATCCAGCGATTCCGATTGGAAAGGGAGTGCCTGTTGAAAAGACTCTTGAAGGCGGAAAAGACGATCTACTAGACATTCCAATGTATGAAAAAGGTGCGCCTGAAACATTTTTTGAGGAAATTTCTCAAAAACTTCCGGCTGCTAGAGCCCGAATTGATGACGCGACATTTTCTGTCAGAAGAAATGTCATTCATACCCTTAGGAATGAAACACTCCAGCATGTTGTCATATGGATAGCCATTAGCGCGTTTTTCGCAGCTGTTCTTTGGACCGCAGTCACTCTTTTAGAGCCGCGGTGGCAAAAGAGCGGCAAACAATATTCTGAGGCCTTCGAAAAATTTGCACCTGCCTATTTCAAATCAAAAGCCAAACAAAATGAAGAAAAAAAACCGACAAAAGAAAATGAAAGCGAGAATATCGAAGAGTAACCTACGTCTCGAATGGCACTGGGTTAAGGTTAAAAACCTTGAAAGACATAGACTTAATCATTGTCATAATCTTATGGTTTCAACGTGATCTCTTTCGGAAGACTTTTACTTGATCAGCTAC
>CAILAO010000886.1 GCA_903832105.1 uncultured Pseudomonadota bacterium
AAGAAATACCGTGTTTTTTTGTTGATTATATTGAGGTTTTATTGGAATAGTATTTGCAATCAAAACGGTGAGGTTTTGGGGTTTTACTTTTTTAACCCGCTGCCGACTGTCTGATCTGAGATCATGTAAAAAATTCTTATAGATTTTGACATCTTCGGAATACGTGAAAATTTGCAGATATTCACTATGCTGCCAATAGCCGTATAGATTCCACTTGCGCGCGATCTCCTCTGAAATAGATCCCGCCTTCAAAGTCAAAGCAGGTGCTATCTTTTCTCCGATAAAACTGTCTTCACCAAAATGATTAACCAGCATAGAACAAACATTCGAGACCTTTTCACGCAAGGCTTCTACATCGAACCTTTCTAGTTTCCTCTTTAAGTCTGCAAGTAACGGATATGATGGCGTAAATGGCGTTTGAAATTTCGCCATGTAGTCCTTATAAATACGAAGATTCAAACACGACTGAATCTTGGTCTGAAAGAAAAAGTCCCACGCCTCTTTCCGGACACCGACAATTCCGATAACCGGCGCAGCGCCAAGTATCTTGCTTGATACGGTGCCAAACCCAACAGTCTTTGGAGGAATGGCATAGTAAGGAAACGCGGAAACTGCATCAACAATCCCATGACTTTGGCTATGGCTTTGGGAAACCGAGGTTTCAAATGCACAAAATAATTCGATGGGTTCTTTTTCGGCTTTACTAAGATTATATTGATCCGCTAAAGCAGACCACCTTCTCTTGAACTTACCATCTGGCCCCGTGACGTTGACTGGATAACGAACTGAAGAGATCAGCGCTTCTAAAGCCAGCGTTCCGCTGCCCGAAAGAAAAAGAATATCGAAATCACCTAAATCAAACCTTTCTTTAAGCAGCTCGCTGGTGGAATCAATGAGGTCGAAAAACTTCGGCTCACGATGACTATAGTCGAGGGTTTCACAAATGGAAATATTGGGCGTTGGACCGAACATATTTGGCTTTTCCAGCGTTACTTTTCGTACCGCCTTGAAGTTAGCAAACTTAAAAGAAAACTGTCAACTTACAAAGGAAACTTTGATATTTTTACTCATGACCCTAAGAAAATTTTTTCGGAGGCTTACTTGATGAATTCGAAGATGAAAAAGAAAAAGAAGTTCGAAAACATTCCCAATATTATCACTTTGTCACGACTATTTACGATTCCGTTACTGCTCGTTTTATTTCCCATCAATGTTTACTTTTTCAAGCCTCTTTCGGCTCTCATTTTCTTGGCCTCGGCAATTGCTGATATTCTGGACGGAACAATCGCTAGAAAATATCAGGTTACCAGTAAAATCGGAGCTCTTATGGACCCTATTGTCGATAAAATGATTGATGCGACAGCTTTATTTTTACTGGTTGAAGGTGGAATCCTCTATACTTGGATGGCTGTTGTTATCGTCTGCAGGGATATCGCCGTTTCGGGAATACGCCTTATTGCCCTCGAATACGGCTTTTCTGTGGATGTTAATACCTCAGGAAAAATCAAAACAGCGGCGACTGAGGCCGGGATTATCTTACTTTTAGTTGGTAGGGATCTCTTTGGCTTTCCATGTCATGCCATCGGGATGTCTTTCATATGGATAGCCCTGTTTTTCACGGTTTATTCGGGCTACCTTTATTGGGTTAGTTTTTGGAACAAGTTTTCAATGCGAATTGTAAGTTGAAAGAGGGCAAGGCGCAATGGAAGTGAGGAACCATGTTTTAGGGCGTGTACTCAATTGGCATAGAAGCCTTCTATCGCTTAGACTTAATCTTCGTCATTGTCTTATGGCTTAATCGTGATCTCTTTTCTGGAGACTTTAGCTTTGACTAAGCTTAGAAAGCATTGAAACTACATCAGTGATGCA
>CAILAO010000887.1 GCA_903832105.1 uncultured Pseudomonadota bacterium
CCCAGCGGGAAAAACTGCTGGTAGACTTGTCGTCGTTCATCAATATCAGTATGCAAATAGATCTCTGTGGTTTTTATGGAGGTATGTCCAAGATTTTCCTGTACAACCCGTAAATTCTTTGATCTTCGGTATAGTTCACTTGCATAACTGTGGCGGATCTTGTGAGGAGTGATACCTGATGGGGCATACAATTTGAAAATATGCTGAATTGCCCGTGAAGATATATGTTTGTCTTGCTGTCCGATAAAAAGTGGGCCCTCAATTTTATTGCCGATAAATTTCCCTATATCTACAAGAGTCTCATTATCGATGAAGACCATCCGTATTTTGTCTCCTTTTCCCAGAATCCGTATCGTATGTTCTTCAAAGTCAATATCCTCAATATTTATGTTGCATAACTCTGAAACCCGGACACCTGTTGCATAGATTGTTCGTACGATAAGTTTGTCACGTAAATCTTCGATCGAATCGATCAGGCGGAGCACCTGGCTGTGTTTGAGATATTTTACTTCCTGTTGTTTGATCCGCGGACGCTCGATACCGATCAGAGGGTTTGTTACAACTGCACTTTGTGTATAGAGGAACCGGTAAAAGGAGCTTAGTGTTGAGATAATCCGGTGGAAGGTCTTGGGTTTGTAGGTCTGCATCGATGAAACAAAAGAAAGAAAATCTGTGATCATCACCGGAGTTACATCAACACTTGTGTCGAGGCGGGCGTTTTCGAAGTCCTTCCAAAAAAAAACGAGCTTCGTAACATCAGTATGCCTGCGTAGCCAGACATAGTAAGCAAAATGTTTGATCACCTGTTCATAACTTTCAACCGTACTTGGAGAGTAATTGCGCATTCGTAGGTAGTTTCGGTAACTTTTAAGCCATTCCGAAAAATACCCGCTTTCCATGCTCTATTCTATCTTATCTCAAATAAATAAAGGTTTGCGCAGAATACCTATTCTGCGACAAACGTGATTTTTTATTTTACGACGGAAAAAAATGTAAAAATGGTGGAAAAATTTCCAGAAAGGCATAGATGATCTGAAGAGAACGGGTGCTTTTACACATGCTGAAAAAAACATGATAATCCGGGATCTGATTATTTCAACTCCGACTGAAAATACTTCACATCAAACGTATAGATACAGACCTTATTGGGACGTAATATTCTGTATCCATAATGCAACCACCATTCTGAGGATAAGTATAAGTTTCCATCCGATTGGAAAATACTGGATTATTCAGCCGTTGGATATCCCGTTATTCCGACTAAATGAAGATTGTATATATATTTGTATAGCAATAATGGCAAATTTTGATTTGTCAGTGGTTTTGTATGGATCGACAAGACTTTTGCCAGTAGACACACACTGTTGCCATGGTTTTAAATGGGGAATTTTTAAGAATTATTTCAGAGGAAGCTGGCAATTGGAGATGTAGATCGTTACACATACGAGTAAAGAGGATATTAAATTGTACATACTCAATGCTGCATCTTTAAAAGTGCAGCATCCACTGCTGCGTTGACAGCATAATTCCGCCGACAAAAGATATTGGAAATGAATACAAATAGAGTAATTTAATCGAGGGGACTGAGGACATTATGAAAAAAGTGGCTCGTCATCAATCGGTTTGAGTAATGCATCATGAAATTACTATTGCCAATAGAATTTTTCCCTCCGCATCAGCAGTCGTTTTTTCGAATCTATCCCACTGATGGGATCACTCGACGGAATCGTCGGGGACTCGCTTGGCAAGGTGGTTTTTGTAGTTCCTCTAAAAAAAAAGATATGGATATTTTTATCTTGTCCCCGTTTTCCCCATCTGTCAATTAGATCTCCCCAATTTAACGAGAGTAGATCTGAGATATCGATCCAGGAAATCGAACTTTTCCATCTTCTTATTGTGCTCATTAAATTAATTCAATATTCTGGAATTAACCCCCGAATCGCCACCAGAGCGTCATGCGGGGGCAGCCCGTGACACCATCATATCCATTGGGTTGGGGGAAAATCACCAATAATTCAACTTTGATTTACGATAAATTACCCGCACGGAATTGCGAGGATCTGTCAATTTCCCCCAAGCTCTGTGCTCATTCATTCTATAATGCGGGGTTTGTTATTAGGTGGGACTCACCGTCATGTGGATCAAAATCACATTGACGTTTCATCAGGTACGCGGATGAAAAAAGATTTCCAAAACCACTTTTGTAGATAAAACGTCGAAAAATTCGCCAAATCGAAGAATTTTGGAATTTTATAAACCATATGATGCTATATATTATGTGGTCAAATAATCAGTCAATTTCGGAAGAATACAAATTCCTCATACATCAAAAAATAATATTGTGATGGATCCCTATGGATGAATCAATTATTCAACAGGAGATAAATAAGTATAAAAAATTCAAAAAAGTGGATGGCGCAACCTACCGGAAAGTAAACTTCTTTTTGCGGAAGCGGACGTACATCACCGCCCGTGCATGGGCACTTGCACGTTTGTGCACAGATTTTCGCACGGCTGGTGGTGCTGAAATGACATTTATCGGAAAACACCTCCCTGAACTGGTTCCTTTCATGGAGGATACATACACGCCCCAGGCAGTGAACCAGGCACGGCACTCATTCAAAAAGAAGGTGAGAAAAGCAAGCGCTACATTTTTTTATGGAGCAATGTGTGGATTTTTTACCACAGATGAACTGGATGACATACTGTTTGAGGCAAGTGAAGTCTCACGGTTCCTCTTAGAAGTTGAAGGCACAACACTGGATATCGATGAGGAGATCGACATTGAAGATCGGATCACCAAAGTGATGAGAAGCGTTGGGGAAACAGCAAAGACAATTCTCAAGACCCGAAGCATGGATAGTGAACCAGAATCAAAAGAGCAGATCACCCCTACAGTGCAACCAATTTCACCGTCCATCGTCAATGATAACAAAGAAGAACATATCCCATATGGAGGTCCTGTTAACACTCCACCCTATCCAGTTATCGGACACCGGCATGCCACCAAGAAAAAACACTCTTCAAAAGAACAGAAATCTAATAAAGCAATAACCCCGGTTCTTCCACAAACCGGCGGGGATTCACCCGCGACTGCAAAAACCCACGCACTATCCTCGGAATCAATAGAATCCATTATCAATCAAACTGTTTTTTGCCCGCCCACCAATCAAAAGAGTGAATCCGAAAATTCTAATGATGCAATAATCCCCACAGAAAAAGGAGATTTTACTTAATGAAAATTATTCAGGTTGTGGGGCGGTCAAATTCCGGAAAGACCACATTCATCAATAACCTCATTCCAGCACTTAAACGTAAGGGCACTGTAGCCGTCGTTAAGCACTTGGGAGACCACGATTACACGTTGGAAAAAGGAAAAGATACTACAGCTTTTTTTGATGGCGGGGCTGATATCTCCGTCGGAATAGATTCTCATAAAGCAATAATTGCTATACACAAAAACAGCCTTGATGACATACTTTCGATCCTCTGTGATGAAGGC
>CAILAO010000888.1 GCA_903832105.1 uncultured Pseudomonadota bacterium
AAAAGAATCGCTTGAAAAGGCCGGTTATCAGTTAAGATCAAGCGAGGGAGCTTTTTACCCTCAAGTTTCCGCCTCAATGACGACAAACCGCAATGCCAACGGTAATTCCGGGACCGGCAATAATCTTCAAGGTAGTTCTCCCGATCAAAATTCTGACGATCTTACCTTTAATAACCAATTTTCTTATGGACTAAATGTCAAACAAAGTCTTTTTAACGGATTTAAAGACTCATCCCTTGTCTCAAAGAGGTCTGCAGAACTTGAGGGCCAGGAAGCAGAGTACTATAAGCAACTTGTTCAGCTTGGCTACGATCTCCGAACCGCATTTGTCCAAGTCCTCTATTTTCAAGATCTCACTCAGCTCAATACTCAGACCGTTGAGAGAAGAAAGACAAACCTTCGAATGGTTGAACTTCGCATTGAAGGGGGACGCGAACACAAAGGCGCCTTCCTTAAAAGCGAAGCACTCTTCATGCAAGCCGTTCAAGATCTTGAACAGTCCAAAAGGGGTTTTAAGCTAGCTCAAGAGAAGCTTTCACGAATCCTAGGACGAAGTCCTGAACAAATCACTTCAATTAGGGGCGCTTTTCAATCAAGCAAGATTCCTCCTAAAGGCAATCTTGCTCTTCTTAGCAAGCGGACACCTTCTTACTTATACGCTTCCGCAATGGCTCGCGCGGCATCTTACGGAGTCGACATAGCAAAATCCGTGCATTACCCTGATATCGCAGCTACAGCTTCCGCAACAAAAACTGGTGAAACGTGGCCACCTGAATCAAAACATTTCAGCGTTGGCTTATCTCTCACTTTGCCCCTTTATTCCGGCGGTTCAATTTCGTCAGATGTCGAAGCAGCGGCGAGAGACAAGTTAAAAAGCGAAACCTCTCTTCTTGACACCGAACGAGAGACTCTCTTTACTCTTGAACAAGCATATTCTGACGCAGAGGATGCATTAGGCAAGCTTTCTGTTCAAGAAAAACTTCTTTCAGCGGCTCAAACGCTTGCCACCATCTCACGAAATCAATACACGCTTGGCCTTACGACTTTCCAGGAGTGGGACACGATTGAAAACGAATATATCACTAGCCAGAGGCAGCTTTTAACGACCAAGAGAGATTCTGCCCTCACGTTGGCTGCCTGGGAAAAATCTCAAGGCATTAAAATTCAGGAGTTAAAATATGAAAAGTAAAAAGCGTCTTCTATTCCTGCTTTTATTATTTATTTCTCTATTTGGAACGGTTATCTTCGCATGGAAAAAGTTTGGAAAAGATGAAAAGGCTGAACGATACGACGAGGTTCAAGTAAAACGAGGGGACATCAAAATTTCGGTTCTTGCGACAGGAAAAGTCCAACCTGAAAATCGACTAGTGATCAAACCTCCCATTAACGGCCGTATCGAAACGCTATTGGTGCATGAAGGAGCCAAAGTTAAAAAAGGACAAACTCTCGCGTGGATGAGTTCTTCTGATCGAGCCGCTCTTCTGGACGTCGCCAGCGCCAAAGGAAATCAAGAACTTTCTTACTGGAAAGATATTTATAAACCTGCTCCCATCACAGCTTTTATCGATGGTGAAATTATTTCGCAAAATGTTGAACCAGGGCAAATGGTCAGCACACCAGATACGATCTTTGTCATGTCGGATCGTCTTGTTCTATCAGCTCAAGTCGACGAAACTGATATCTCAAAGATTTTTATCAACCAAAAAGTCGAGATTACACTTGATGCTTATCCGCAAGAAATGTTTCAAGGTAGGGTTCATCAAATTGCATTCGATGCCCGCATCGCAAACAACGTTACTGTCTACGACGTTGAAATCATACCTGAAAAAACACCTTCATTTATGCGAAGCGGAATGACGGCCAATATCACCTTTGCTTCCGAAGAGCGTTTGAACATTCTGCAAATTCCCGTCGAAGCAGTAAAAAGAAGTGAAGGAAAATCATCTGTTCTAATTTCACCTAAAGCTCCCAATGAGGAGGGCGCGCCAGGACGGAAGCCCTCTAAAGAGCCTCAATCCGTCGAAGTGACCCTTGGACTTTCAGATGGCAAATCAGTCGAGGTTCTTTCCGGTGTAAGTGAGGATGAAACCGTATTAATTTCAAGAAAAATTCCCCTTAAAGGCAGCAGCGAAGAGAAGAAGAAAAACCCATTTATGCCTTCAAGGCCCCATTAAACGGATGTAATATCGTCGGAAAAAGGTTCTACAAGGAAGGTATAAATGCATATGATAGAACTTAACGATATTTTTAAAACCTATTTAGTTGGAGACAATGTTGTTCATGCACTGCGCGGTGTTTCTCTAAAAATTGGGCAGGGTGAATTTGTCGCCATTATGGGACCCTCAGGCTCCGGCAAATCGACGCTCATGCATATTCTTGGTCTTCTGGATATTCCTACAAGCGGCTCTTATAAACTTAATGGGCGCGAAGTTTCAGAACTCGAAGAAAACGCTTTGGCGAAACTTCGTAATGAAACCATTGGTTTCGTTTTTCAGCAATATAATCTTTTAGCACGGACTTCTGCACGAGATAACGTCAGGCTTCCTCTGATCTATTCTTTTGCTTCGGATGATACGGTGAAGGCGGAAGCCAGATTGCGAGAAGTAGGTTTGTCTGATCGTATTCATCATAAGCCTAACGAACTTTCTGGGGGTCAACAACAGCGGGTTGCCATTGCCCGTGCTCTTGTCAATCGCCCGGGCATCATCTTTGCCGATGAACCTACGGGCAATCTTGACTCTTCAAGCGAACGCGAAATCATGGACATTTTTACAAAACTTAATCAAGAAGGCATTACCATCATTATCGTCACCCATGAGGCCGAAATCGCACAATATGCCAGGCGAGTCATCAGAATCAGAGACGGAAAGATTCAATCCGATGAGTCGAAAGATCTCATCTCAAAAAAAGAAAGCAATCCTTCGGCACAATCTCCCGAAAACGAAACGCAATCATCGTTCAAAAACTTTTTACATTTCAAAACCCGCGAACTCACCTCTCACATCACTCAAGCTCTTCGCGCCCTACTTGCAAACAAGGTCCGTTCGGGACTTTCGATGCTAGGAATCCTCATAGGTGTCGCATCGGTTATCGCCATGATGGCTCTCGGAAGCGGCGCTCAAGAATCAATTAAGCAACAGCTTTCTTCTCTAGGATCAAACGTGCTCACGCTAAGACCTGGATCTCAGAGGTCCCAGGGTGTTGCCATGGAATCCGGAGCTGTCACCCGGCTAACCCTCGAAGATGCTCAGGATATAAAGCAGTCAGTTGCAAATATCAGTGGGGTTGCTCCTTCTGTTAGAGGCCGTGGACAGGCAGTCTACGGCAACAAAAACTGGAGCACGCAAATTGTTGGAACAACGTCTGATTATTCGGCAATACGTGCTTCCAATCCTGCTGTCGGTCGCTTTTTTACCGATGACGAAGGGCGGCAGAGATCACGTATTGCAGTGATCGGCATGACCGTCGTTAAAGAGCTTTTTCAAGAGAAAAATCCCATCGGTGAAGTCATGAAGGTTAACAAAGTCAACTTCCTCGTCATCGGTGTTTTGCCCGAAAAAGGAAGCACACCCTTTATGGATCAAGACGACATGATCATTATTCCTATTCAAACAGCGATGCGTCGCCTACTCGGAAAAGATTTTGTCGATTCTATCGATATTCAAGTCAACGATGAATCAAAAATGGACTATGCTGAGGATGCCGTCAGCCAGCTTATGATTAAAAGACATCATGTACGGGGCGACCCTGATAGTTCATTTCAAATTCGAAACATGGCTGACATTCAAGAGGCTGTTTCCTCAACCAGCCGTATCCTTTCGCTACTTCTTGCTTCTATCGCGTCCATCTCACTTCTTGTTGGGGGGATTGGCATCATGAATATCATGCTTGTCTCCGTCACAGAGCGCACTCGAGAAATCGGACTTCGTAAGGCGCTCGGCGCAACGAAGGGAAGCATTCTAGAGCAGTTTCTGATTGAAGCTGTAATCGTGAGTCTCATCGGCGGATCGTTCGGCATATTACTAGGTTGGAGTATCGCCGGTAGCCTTTCATACTTCGCGGGGTGGATGATGATTGTGTCACCGACCTCCGTCATAATGGCGGTGTTCTTCTCGGCAGGAACGGGTGTCGCCTTCGGATTATGGCCTGCACAAAAGGCTTCAAGGCTTCACCCCATCGAAGCTCTTAGATACGAATAGAAACTCTGGGAAAATATCACTTAGTTTGGTACCATGACATCATAACCAAGCTCTTGAGCCCCGCATAAATAAAAGGACAGGGCTCAATAATTTGTCACTTTTTTTGGGAGGAACGATCATGAGAGGGATTAGAATCTTTTTTGCATTTGCAGTGTTGCTTTCTGCCACAACCCTTTTCGCAGCGGAGCGACGTGTTCTTTATCTCGACGACATTTATTTCAGGCAAAGTGGCACGATCGATATTTCTCGTCAAATTAGCGAGCATCATGGTGACATCAACGTGCGAGATTATATTCTTCAACAAGTCAGACTCACCGCAAAAACGATTCAAGGCCGTGGACATGCATATTTACAGATTGGCAATTATAACTCTCCAAAACAGACCGTACGTGGAAATCCACAAGACTTTAATGATCCTAACGAACGAACCTTCGACAATGTGGAATTCGTCCCAGAAACCGTGCAAGATGCCCAGCCTTGGCTCATGCAATTTGAAGGGACCTTCATCGCAAGACGTATCAGTGTCGTCATAGAGAGAAGAGACGAACAACCCGATTGTAGATACACCCTCTATTGGCCTCATTTTTACTGGGGTACTCAAAACATCTACAGCACCATCGAAGGCGCGGTTTGGAATCAATATGAAGGTCAGCCGGCCGTCTGCGGCAATCGCGACGTAACGTCGTGTGTTGCTTATGGTTATGTCTATTGGCGCGGACGTTATTTAGGCGATGGCCGTGGACGCCATGAGATCTGCAGAAAAAGACTCCATTAATAAAACCTTAACCGATCATATACATTATGGAGGAGTTAGAGACGCTGCTGCGAAGCTCGAAGAAGTTTTCTTATTCGACGTCATCGGAGCCTAACAAACCTCACGGATTGATATGCACCGACGTATTGCGTGTTATTGTAACCTCCTATTTTTAATCTAATTTGCACAGAAGGACTCTGTACATCAAGTTGCGCTTGGATCGCGCTTGTGACGCCATTAAGGTAGCTAAACTCCGTGTTGTCAACCGCGCGCCGCTACCGATCTTAGCTGAGTCCACACCAGACGCAATCTTAGCAGATGTCACCGCATCATTAAGAATCTTTGTTGTCGTTACGACATCCGTGGAAAGACCCACGGGCTCATAGACGCCACTATGGTTATGCGACGACGCCGATTTGAGTGCAAGTGCATCAAACACAGAGTTTTGGCTTGGGGCTTTATCGGTAACCGCGTCTGTGATCGCATCACCCACGGCAGCGGTCTTTGCTCTTGCATCGGTGTAGTAAAGGTTTGTACCTTCTGCGATATTGG
>CAILAO010000889.1 GCA_903832105.1 uncultured Pseudomonadota bacterium
GTTGCGGGCGAATAGAATGAAGCCGTAGGGATTCAGCTCTTTGAAAAAGCTTTTTTATGATACAATTCACAAAAAAAGCCGCGCTCATCATGAAATATGTTTGGTGTCACCTTCAGTATTTCAGGGAAGCCCGTCTTTTCGATATTCATCGATTTACTGCCTTTCCCATATATAGCCTTTAGATTGCTTGATCCGCTCCGCATGCCTTAATAAATACTGACCGTAGTTTGTTTTAGCAAGAGGTAACGCAAGTTTCTCGAGTTGCTCAAGGTCAATATATCCCATGTTGAACGCGACTTCTTCCGGACATGCAATCTGAAGCCCCTGTCTAGTTTGAATCGCTTCTATAAAATTTGCAGCTTCAAGGAGCGATGCGTGAGTTCCAGCGTCCAGCCAAGCTGTTCCGCGCCCGACGACCTTCGCTTTCAAAAGACCTTGTTCCAGGTACATATTATTCACTGACGTGATTTCAAGTTCCCCGCGAGCTGATGGTTTCACTTTCTTTGCGAACGACACGACGCGGTGATCATAAAAATAAATGCCCGGAACCGCATAATTTGATCTTGGGTTTTTGGGTTTTTCCTCTATGGACTTGACGTTGCCATGTTGATCGAATTCGATCACCCCATATTGACTTGGTTCGTTGACCCAATACCCGAACACAATGGCACCTTCTTTTAGCTTAACCGTCTCTTGTAATAAATTAGAGAAACTCTGCCCGTAAAAAATGTTGTCGCCAAGCATCAGACACACCGGCTCGTTTTTTACAAAGTCTTCGCCTATTAAGAAGGCTTCTGCGAGACCTTTGGGGTGTTTTTGAGTCGCGTATTTGAGAGAAACCCCCCATTGACTTCCTGTTCCGAGAAGTTTTTGAAACAAATGAGAATCCTCAGGAGTCGTTATAATCAAGATCTCTGAAATTCCCGAAAGCATCAAACTCGTGAGCGGGAAATAAATCATCGGTTTATCATAAACCGGCATCAATTGTTTGCTCGTTGTGATCGTCAAAGGATGAAGCCTGGTACCTGAGCCCCCGGCTAATATGATTCCTCTCATGTTATCCTCCTACTTCTTCCTGGATGCTGCACTTAAAGCCCTAGTCTTTCGCCGCGATAGCTTCCATCATGGATTCTTTTCCACCAGATCGTGTTTTCAAGATACCATTGAAAAGTCTTCTTGAGCCCTGATTCGAAGGATTCTCTTGGTCTCCACTCCAGCTCTCGCTCAATCTTCGATGAGTCAATGGCGTACCTTTTGTCATGACCCGGTCTATCTTGGACAAAAGTGATTAGCTTCTTATGAGGACTGAATTTTGATGTTGGAAGAAACTCATCTGCAAACCCACAAAGCAAGTGTACGACTTCTAAATTTGTTTTTTCTGTTTTGCCGCCAATATTGTAGGTTTCGCCAACAAGGCCCCTCTGGACGACGGTTACAAGAGCATCCGCATGATCCTCAACATAAAGCCAGTCTCTAATATTGTCCCCCTTGCCGTAGACGGGAAGCGGTTTTCCGCCGATGCAGTTCAATACCATCAACGGAATTAGTTTTTCAGGGAATTGATACGGTCCGTAGTTATTTGAACAGTTGGTCACAACAATCGGCAGCCCGAATGTCTTGTGCCACGCACGAACCAAGTGATCTGCAGAGGCTTTCGACGCCGAGTATGGCGAATTGGGCCGATAAGGGCTTGTTTCCGAAAACAAGCCTGACGAACCAAGAGAGCCAAAAACCTCATCGGTCGAAACATGCAAAAATCGAAAATCTGCCTTGCGTGATGTTTCCAGAGAATTCCAGTAATCTCGGGCGACTTCCAGGAGGTTGTACGTTCCCATAATATTTGTTTCTATGAAGGCACGAGGGCCGTCTATGGATCGATCAACATGTGATTCAGCAGCTAAATGCATAATATGGGTCGGTTTAAACTCAAACATAACAGAGCGAAGACCCGCAGCATCACAAATATCCGTCTTTGAGAAGCTGTATCGATGGTTGTTTGCGACATCAGACAATGATTCGAGGTTTCCCGCGTAAGTAAGACTATCAACATTTAAAACAGTCGCATTGGTCTTGCTAATCAAATGCCGAATGACCGCTGATCCAATAAAGCCAGCCCCTCCAGTCACCAAGATTTTCAAGATTATATCCTCCAATTATAGGCAAAAATTAAGATTTTTCAGCAAAACCTAACTAGCATTTTTTGGAGCCTTTCTCCAGCGCAAAAGCCCTCGCAAGAGTTCGCTCACATCGGAAACAAATAAAACTCCGGGCAGACTCCCAAGAATTCTAAACGCGTGTATTGCAAGGGATAATGCGAGAAACGGCTCGGGTGGCTGTCCCATGATACGCCCCACAGCCACTAGGGCAGCGTCTTGTGTCCCAATAGGTCCAAAGCCAATTGGTAAAAAAGTAAGCAGCGAAACAAGCGGTAAGATAAAAACCCAAGTAACGAAATCGATCTTAACCCCAACAATGTCACCAATGATCCATACCTGCAGA
>CAILAO010000890.1 GCA_903832105.1 uncultured Pseudomonadota bacterium
AAACAAGTACCAATCGAGACCATGGGAAGTCGCTTTATTGAAGGGACCTCTAGCTGATTCTGATCAACAGTTGACCGTTTTATATTGCGGCGATAAAAAAAATATCTTTCCCGCTAAAGCCGTCTTTTTTGCAAAGTCGTGTGACATGGAGACGATCAAGACCACAAAGGTTTTTGAGAAAAACTGCAGCCAATTGGCAGGATCTGCCGTCGACATTATGCTTCAAGAAATTCCACCTTGGCGACGCACAAAGGAACTCGTCATGCTCCCTTTTGTGGAAGGTGTCGTTAAGCTTCCGAAAACAGAGCAGGAATTATTCAAAGGATTCTCCAGGGGAATTCGTAACAGCATTAATCATGTGTTCAAGGCAAATCTCGAAATTGAACAGGCAAAGACACTCGAGGACTACAGGTTTTTTCTGCACCATTTATTGATCCCGATGGCAGAAGCAAGACATAAGGAAAATGCCTACCTCCCATCTTTCGAAGAGTTGACCGCCAGAATGAATCGAGAGAGTCTTCTCTTCATAAAGAGAGATGGCCAAAGACTGGCGGGGATCGTCTTAACCTGGCCTCGCTTCGAAGGCAGCGCAGCCCGTTTTGTGCGAATCGGTTTCACTAAAGAGGTTCTGGAACATCGGAAAGACTATAACCTTTTCAGCACTGCAGCGTACTACTACGGCTTTTTGGAAGCCCTAAAACAAAAGTGCTATTCGCTCAACTTAGGGTTAACGCCTCCGGTTGCGTCAAATGGCATTTTCATGCATAAATCCCACTGGGGGGCAGAATTCTTTCCGCCAAGCGATCGAACGCGCTGGACCGTTAGATTTCTAAATGACAGGCAAGAGGCCATTCTAAGCCAAATTCCCATTCTATTCGTCCAGAACGGTGAGCTGTACGTTTCCAGACAAAAAGACTCCCATGTCAAAGGGATTGCAGAAGAAATCAATCAAGCGGCTTCATAGGAACCTAGAAACGACTTCATAAGCTCACACTTTTAATGTCAAACTTTTGTAAACAAGATTCACAAGACTCTTCTGCTGTGGCACTCATAAAGAATGACTCGGCTTCAACAAATTTGGGGGAAGATCACTTGAATCGCCTTATTTTTGCCCTAACTCTTTTAGTGGTTTTGATTTCGTGTGGAGGAAACTTATCTGAATCTCGGGTGAACCACCTGAATAAGGAGTCAAATCAGGTCGCCTGCAAGACGACGCTCGCGCAAAAGTGGCATCAGGAATTGTCGCGTTATGACGATTATAACAATAGTAATGACTCAGACGATCTCCTGCCGCCCTTGGGACCTCTTAGAGAGGCTGCGTCGTCCTATCACTTAGTCCTGGTTGCTGGCTTTTTTAATGAAACATTTCCAGAATATTTTCTCGACAATGTCCAGTCTCTACGCGAAGATTTTGGCACTAAAAAAATCACTCTTATATTCCCGTCATCAAGAGAAGATACTAGCGACAATGCTATTCGGCTTTATTCTGAAATTCTCAACTCTTATAAATCCAACGGACAGCGCCCTCTCATCATCGTGGCCCATAGTAAGGGAGCTGTTGAACTTCTCCAAGTCATGTTTAAAAACCCGGAGCTTATTGAGCAGAAGGTCATTTCGAAAGCTATACTCATTCAGGCTGGTATTGGAGGTTCCCCCATCGCCGATGTTGCGAGTGATGCCCTCTGGCTGTTATCACCATTTGTGGCTGACGGATGGGGCGGTCTTGCTTCGCTAAGGAGCGGACATGCAAAACAAGTATTACGTAAGCTCTATGATGAGTTAAGCCCAAATGAACGCACCGCGGTTTCGCAAGTGATTAGCTTTGCTCGATCGGGCCAGCATACGAGAGAGACGACTCCTTTACTGAAATTAACCCAAATTTACCTCGAACATTTCTTCGGGCTTAATGACGGCCTCCTCTTAACAGAGGATCAGTTTTTTTATGACGTGGGCGCTGACCTAGGCGTTTTAGATTCTGATCATTCGGATCTGGTATTTTCGGAAAACGAGAGTCTCACGTCGCCAAAAAGTCGGTACGCCTTCACGCGTGCGCTTATTCGACAGATTTTTGAGCCCTTCTGAATAGATACATTCTGACTTGGCCTCGTTTGCAGTAAATGATACCATTTCTTACAAGATGAGTCGTTGTCAGGAGAATGCTATGATCCGTTCCAAAGCTCGGATTTTTGTGCTTTTTTTAGCGGTTGGTCTCGCCCTTTTTGTCTCAAGCTGCAAACCTCGGAAGAGCCGTAGCGGCGCTTCATCGATCAACTATGATGATCCACGCAATTTCAATCAAAAAATCAATAACAATGTAAAACTTCAAAATGTTCACTGGAAGCTTCTTTTTCATCAAATTTTTGCGTCGAATATCCTTCGCTATACAGACGTTCAGAAGAGTGGTTTTGATTCCAAGGAAGCTCTGCTTAAACGTTTTCTTTACTTTCATCCCAAGAATATCAACGAAAGTTATCAGGTTATTCTTGCTGCAGGCAAAACCGCCCAAGATGCGAAATCTACCAAAACAGAAAACGAACTCTATCACGAAACGATTGCGCAAGAACTAAACGACTCGGACGTATTCGAAGAGTATCTTTCGGAAGAGGCCTTAAAAAGATATCTTGACGGCCGCTTCCCTAATGCTGGATCCATGTCCGTTGGGCCTTTGATCCAACATTTAAAGAGCAGTGGCAGCGAAGCCGGAAAAAGCTTTTGGGATGGACCTGATGGGCGTCTTATTGACGAACTTATGCGGGGATGGGTTTTGGTTCTTGTCCCAGGTTTTGGTTCGCATAACACTGATGATCGAATTTTCCCTGAGATGGCTCATGAAAGTGCTGGAGGACTCGGATTTACGATTCTTCATCCCAGCCCCTCTGACCTCGGAAATACGTTTACGGATGACGCCTCGGTGGCGAAGACCCTCTTAGCGTGGCTCGAACGGGAACGAGGCTCTGGCCGTATTCAAGACACATCTCGATTCATCTTTGTTGGTTACAGCAAAGGCGCACCCGTAATCCACGAAATGCTGCGTCTTGCAAAAGCCGGCGGGACGGCAGGGCAGCCCAACTCATCATCTGTTTCGGCGCTGATTGCGCGAAACACGTTCTATATGGTGACACTCGGCGGCGTTATCCAGGGAACACCTATTGCAAGAGATGGTCTTAACTCTTTAAAGAACGAAACGCAGCATGTTCCTGATTCGGCAAAGGAAGTATTCAGCATCTTCGATATGATGAATATGAACATGTCGCCCGAGCTGATACTTTCGCTTCGTGGCCGCCTCGAAGGTTTCTTCAAAGCCATAGAATTTCTTGGCTTGAGAGGAGATCAGGTTTCCAATATATTGAACCGTCTAGAAGGCGTCAATGCCAATGATCTTGTCAATGGCGTAGAAGACATGTCGTCCGAAAAACGAACCGAGTGGAATCTCAAAAATCTTAACGATACTGCGCTAGGTGCAAATGGCCACCAAGTGACCTTCATGTGCTTGGGCGCTGTTACAAATGTCGACGACTTCATGCTACCCGGCTCAATAGAGGCACCTGAAGAACGTCTCGATCCTCCGTCGATGTTTCCTCAGTTCTATTTTTCCAACGACGTGCTCTTCCCAGACTTTAAAAGATTCAGCATCGACGATCTTTTCCTCTGGATGACTTCTGTGGACAGCTTTAATAAGGTACCAGGACGACTTTTCGATACCCAGGTACCTTTAATGGATACGAAGTCCCCATTTCTTGACCGAAGACCACTCGCCGAAACGGGAGTATCACAAGGCAGCATCAATGGGAACACACCCAGAGCCGATATCTTTTCCGGGTTTAATAACGCGAAGACTCTTGATTTCGTAGACTTGGGAGAAGTAAGGCATTCGCACTGGTTTCCGATAGCGCAGGTGTTTAATCCCAGTACTCTTCTCGTTAATCCTGGCGAAGTTTATAAGTCGCCGTTTCCAAGAACCGCGTTCCTCGCTTCACTTATTGAGACGATCACACTTTACCATGCGCTTTCAGAAGCGAGGTGACCCATGATAAAAAGTCAACACATGGCTAAACTACTAGGGTGCCTGCTGATTAACATGTTCTTTTATCAAAGCGCATTGTGCAAGGATCTCGCGGGCACTTTCATGTTCAAAGGAAGTGATGACTCCCTCGTTGAGTCTCTCAACATCTTCGGCAGCTCACTCGCATTTTCTGCTGGCTCGTATTTTAAATGGTTTCGTGTAGCGCCCACAAACATTGTTGCGAATGAAGCGAACAGCCCTTTCTCGGGAAACGAGACGCCGTCTGAGCAGGGTCTCACGGCACTTGCTGCGCTTGATCAGTATCTGACGTTAGCCGTCACAAGACATCATAAAGCAATCGCGCGTGGCACAAAAAAACCTATCGCCTTGGGTTGGCTTGGTATCATGATGGATTCAGGTCAAATTCAGGGGATTGAAGGGGAGCTTAATCAAGATGCCACATCGAATTTGGGACTAGTTGGGCTTTTTATTAAGATGCTGAATCCTTTTTCCCCCGTGCGACTATTCGAGTTAAACCCTCAAACTGGTTTGATTCAAGTCGCCGCTAAAAAATATGACCCCTCGCTTCAACAGAGCATATTTAACGCCTTGTCAAAAAAGATGTTAGAAATTTCCGCCGCCACCCGCCGATTCGCGGGCAAGTGGCCTGTGAATCAGATCTCCTTTGACTTGACCAATTTGGACCATTGGAATCTATTGAGCGAGATAACACTTCCCGCCTTCGCTGGCGGAGAGTTCTTAGTCAATGACCGCCCATCTAATTCGTTCGCTTCGATGAAAATTATTTACCCCGCACTAGGAATGGCAAACGTTCAGGGAAAAACGCTCACAATGACACCTTTTGTTGAAAACGTTAAGACCCTAGGAACTTCGTTCTATAGGATCGAGCGGATTGCATACGGCGGACTATTTTCTACGACAGGACAAGGCAGCGCTATGGCTGCGAGATTTTTTAAAAATTTCGAACAGCCTCAAAAGCTTTTTCTGGAGGCTTCGTTTGGTGACGTCGTCAAGGCAACGGGGTTTGACGTCGTTAACGTACTATCGACAAATCCCGATCAGGCCCTCAGAATTTTGGTGCGTCCTGACTTCAAATTTGGCAGCGCTTCGCTTCTCGGAATGTTAGAGAAGGCAGGCTTAGTCCCAAAAGACGCTTTTGCCGTCCAAATGAGTTTCCATAAACTCGCGGTTGACATGGAAAGACCGCAAGCCAAATTGACCGAGCGATCTAAGTTTGCGTGGACTCTCAACACTCGCGCGTCCATCATTTCCTATACGTTATGCTCCCGGTTAGGTCTTATATCGATGGTTTTAGCGGGATTACCTGAATTTCAGGAAATTCAGGATGCAAGTGAATGTTCCGACATCGGCGTTTCGGGCTCCGGCCTCCGCGTCTTTAGACTCGTAGGTGATGACGGTCGCGGTATTTCGAACTTCCTGAACAATGTCGTACTAAAGAACTCTTTTGGGAAGCTGCAAGGCAACATGGAAAATACCTTTAATCAAGATATTGGAACAGCCATAGCTGCCGCGATTGAGCGTGGTCGCGAAGTACGCAAAACTGTCTATGACGCGTTGAAGAAGGCAAAATAGCTTTATTCCTCGGACACTGACATGTTTAACCCCGCTTTTCGCAACGCCTCATTTTTAAATTGGTGCATCCGTTTGATTAGACAAGAAAAAGACCGGGAATTTTGTTTTTTTTTGACGTCGAACGTTAAAGAAAATCTCTCTTCATCCGATACGCTCATGTCGTAAGTATTCCGCCATAGATCAACAAACGGAGGCTATTTTATGAAGTCAGTTCGACGTTTATTTCCACTGCTGTTTGCCCTAGCTTTTTTCGCCTGCAACAAGACTGCGTCAAACGACGATACGGATGTTGCAAATTTGCCAACACCGACCGCAACAAGCGAGACTACAGATACGGACTCTCAGTCTGATCCGGCTGCCTCGGGCACATTAGCGATAGATTTGGGGACGGTAACCGCTGATGTGCGTCAAGCCGCAATGAGTACGATGGAAACCGGCGATGCCACAGTCATGGCTGGTGGCGGGCAAATCGCCCTCGAACTGACAGAGGCAAGTTCCCATTGTACCCAAACAGGCGAACCGATATCGGCTGATTCGTCAAAGAACGTCACATATCAAGGGGAGGACACGCCGCGCCTAAACACGACACTTCCTGAATACGTCACAGGCCGGTTTTACTGCCTTCTCGCAATCGATACGGATAGCATGGAATCTGTTCCCGGCGCGATCACCCGGGGGAGGATTTGGCCCTGCATGATTGGAATGGTCGAATACGACGGGATCGAGCACGTGAAAACCGTCGCCACTTTAGGTGCAGACAAAGAGTTAACGCGTGCCTGCATTGGAGAATTTCGTTACCAGGGGCTTGAAACGCAGGGTATCGACGCGATCAATATTACCTATACGGCCCGTGCCGTGACGGAGGAGAAGTGGAAGGGATCGTGGGATGGATACCTTCAGTACAGCGTTGAAGCGCAGGGCGAACCATTTGGCGAGGGGAAGATCCTCGTTCGGGACAGCGGTGGCATTCTCGCATACGGCTCGTACGATGCACCTGATAGCGCCTCGAATGATGATGGGGAGTCCTATGTCATTTCTCTCAATAAATCGACCGGAAAGGTTTTTTACGAAGCCTTTATGCCAAAATATAGTACGCGTGACGCAGCGAGCGCCAGCCAAGGGCAACACAAGCGACTCCTCGTAGAAGGCTCGTTTGACGAGTCGACAAAGAAGTTTACATCAGTCACGCGATTCGAAGGGGTCGAATCTGGCATTTTTTATGATCCTGCCAGTTCCTTTACTGCAAAGATCTTAACGCTCAAAGGCACCGTCGGCTCAAACGCATCCGATGGACTACGTGCTGCGAAATATGACACCACTTGCCTCCCGGAGCAGGGGCTCACTTGCCTCCGAGATCTCGGAAAGTGGGAAATCATGACTGGCATATCACAGAAATGTTGGGGTCAGACAGGCTCACAGTGCACTAATAATGATGGCATTCTTCTCGCGAGCGAAAAGGACTTGGAATTTCTGCTCGACCCTACCGCTTTTCCGGACTTAACAAAATCAGCCTCATGGTTTGACGAGCTAGCTCTTCCGACGTGGACATCGGTCACGACCGCTGCGGTTCAGTAAACAGATGAATTAAGGTGAGTCACAAGAGGGACAATGGAACGGTCCCTCTTATCTTTTTACCAGACATGCTTCCCAAACATCTCAACCTGACCAGTTTTTGTTCGCACAAAAAACATAAGTTCCGTTGTTGCTATCTGAACAGCATCTCCCTTTGTATAGACTTCTTGGAAAAACCCTTTTGCGTCTCTTCGCAAAATATTACCGTCTTTTGTAAGAATAAAAACCTGGTTTGAGGAACCGGGAGATGCCGCGACATCTGCGGCATTATTAACTTCAAGATGAGACGATTTGCCAAGACGCCAGGCCATCTGGTCGTCGATGTACTCAATTGGCTTGAAATCTTTGTCAATCTTAGGTTTTATCTTAATCTTCGACTTATAACTTTAACGTGATCTCTTTCTAAAAACTTTAGCTTTGACTCTCGCGCTGTATTCTATATAACCACTTAATAATATACATTTATTTTCGCAGACGATCAGGACTAGATTGCTGCGGGTGCGTGATGTTGAGGAAGATGTTTATAAGCCAAATTTACGCATGACTGTCGAAGGAATACTTTGGAGACTTCGAACGGGGTTTCCATGGCGTGACCTTCCAGAAGATTTTGGCGCATGGTCTACCGTATCCATTGTTTTGAATATCGCAGAAGCTACAGGAAAAACTTCA
>CAILAO010000891.1 GCA_903832105.1 uncultured Pseudomonadota bacterium
TCGAGCACTCGCAGTTTACTAGAGGTAAACGAGGAGCGGAGACGACGAGTAACGCCGCATATGGTGCTTTTTCAACACACCCCAAGACACATTAAAATCGGAATCAAAGAATGATGAACCTGAGCACCTCTACTTCGACTCGATTTGCTAAGTTTTCTATCAAATCCGTCATAAGGTCTAAGGAAGCGATCCTGCTTGGTCTAAGCCTGTCTCTAATCTTCATTTCCTCTTCTCAGAACCTTTATGCAGCCAAGCGTAGCCAGCTCGCTCCTGCAGAGTTTTCTGAGCAAGTTCAACGCGAATCACAAGGTTACAAGAAGTGCCGGCAAGACGTCTTAAGCGGTGTAAAAGCAAAGAAAATTGATAAGAAAGACGTCGGCCCCGCTCTCAATGCGTGCCGTGAAAACTTTCCGGGCATTGGGCTCTACATCGATTGCAAAAAGACAGCTCTTAAATCGAGTGACAAAGACAAAAAAACTGAAGGCCTCAAAAAGTGCAAGAGATTTTTAGTGGCTGCCACATTCGATGCAAGTCAGGCAATCCCTGTTTTTGTTGACCGGGGGCGTATATATTTTGCGGGAATGGGTCTTAATGACTCGATTCCAGTTAAAGGTCTCACGTCCCCAAATTATGATTGTAAACACGTTAAAGACGCCATCGAAAACGACGATAAGGGTGAGTTTATTTTGTTTGGAAATCACCCCTCAGTGTTCACAGGCTTTGCCGATCTTCCTCTCAAAAAATTGCTGCAGCCGCTTGGCCAAGGTAAATCGAAGGACAAGGGGCAGTCCGTTTTTAAAATCGCTGGATTTGGGCGGATATTTGGAGATCTAAAGTCAAAAAGCGCTGCTGTTTTTTTCCCCTCAGCTTCCTGCGTGTTTAGTCGGAACCTCGGCGATCTTTTAGCGGGTATCAGCATTTATTACCTGATCGATAAAGACAGCAAAGTCGCGGTCCCCTACTTCGGAACCATTTTTTACAAAAAACAAGCCTCGTCTACAGCCCCAACATCAAAGGTCATCGAAACCCTTATACAGTATCTGGGAGAGGACTTTAAGGTCGTTAATAAGAACTCTGACGTTACGTTTATAGCCTCCGAAAGTATTACGGAATTCGATGAAGAGGGGGACCCCAAGAACGTCTGCCGCAAACCGAGGCCCAATCAAATGATTGCAGCTGTTAAGTCCCGCCAAGGTGATGACAAGGGAAATATGGCTCCTCAGTATTTATTACTAGCCAATATTAAAAATTTATGCGATCACGGAGATCGGCTTATACGCCGACTTTTAGGGAAATAGGATTTATTAGTTTTTGATTAGATGTATGGAGGAATAATGCCAGGCATACGCCTTAAAGATGGAGAAACGTTCGAAACTGCTTTACGTCGTTTTAAGAAACAATGTGAAAAAGCTGGCGTATTATCAGATGTACGAAAACGCGAACACTACGAAAAACCTTCTGTTAGACTTAAGAAAAAAGCCGTTGCGGCCAGAAAACGCATGATGAAAAAAAGTAGGAAGTTCGGCTACTAAACCGTGTTGGTCTTACTTTTGAAAAAGTCCCACATATTCAGGGAGCGTTGTGTCACTCGAAAACGCCAAGCGACGGATACTAAGCAGAGTCGTACTTGCTGACGTTATCGGCGAGTCTGTGACCCTCCAAAAAAGATCCGGACGCCCCGTAGGTCGTTGTCCCTTTCACGAAGAGAAAACCCCGAGTTTTTACATATTCGATGACCGTTATTTTTGCTTCGGTTGCAAGGCAAGCGGTGATGTTATTGATTTCGTTCGAAAGCAAAAAGGACTTTCATTTGTTGAAACGCTCCGGTTTCTAGCTTCAAAATACGGCATCGAAGCTCCAGAACTCGATGAACGTTCTTCCTGGGATGAGCAGAAAAAGCAGGAGTTTACGATCTACTATCAACTCATGATCGCCGCTCAAGAATACTTTGCTTCCAATCTGGGTGCACCGCGCGGAGAAATCGCGCGCAATTATCTAATAAGGCGTGGATTCACAAAAGAAACCACTATCGATTACGGTTTCGGTCTCACCCCCGAGAAGCCCTGGGAGCTTTCAAGATTTCTCACAACAAAAGGATATAAACAAAAAGACCTGGAGACATGTTCTCTTTCGGTCACTTCCACACAAGACGGCCGACCATTTGATTTTTTCCGTAACCGCATCATGATTCCTATCCGCGATATGCATGGGCGCATCATCGCCTTTGGCGGACGCACGACTGATAATAATCCAGCAAAATACATCAATAGCCGTGAAACTCCTCTTTTTAGTAAATCATTCACTCTTTTTGGGTTTGACAGGGCCCGCGAAGTGATTCGAAAACAAAAGTCAGCTGTTCTCGTCGAAGGCTACATGGACGTATTAAAACTATGGCAGAGTGGCTTCACACAAACGGTTGCGTGTTTAGGAACAGCGCTCACCGTCGAACATCTCCGTATCTTGAAGAGTTGTTCCGAACACCTGACGCTCCTATTTGATGGAGATAGCGCTGGATCAAGAGCCTCTCTTGCAACCGTTGCCATTGCACTCCAAGTTCCAGAAATCCGGGTAGACGTTGCCGTTCTCCCGCAAGGCGAAGACCCCGATACCTTCGTTATGAAATATGGTGAGGAGAAACTCAGTACTTTGCTCGCAAACTCCACTGATCTCTTGGACTTTGCAATCACTTCCAGACTCAAGGAAACTCATCAACTCGGCATACCTGACTTAGTTTCCCGTGTCTTTGTTCCATGGCTTCTTCAAATTCCAGATCGTGTTCAGCGGGGCGTTCTTCTCAATCGGCTTTCGCAATTCACTGGGATCCCCTTCCAGCAACTCGATCAATATCTCAGCAATGCCGCGCAAAAACCTCCAGGCGCGGCTTCGAATAGCCCCCAAGATCAAAAACAACCATCTCCAGTCCATCCTGAACAAAGCAAAGAGCCTCCAAGTTCCTTGTCACTTGAACCTTGGGAGTTCGAGCTACTCGCACACATTTTCTTTGCCGTTCCGGGACAAATTGATACCGCGACAATCAAGACTTTTTTAAAAGCCGAATCAAACATTGACTCTCCTACTCAATCACTCTTTGCCCATTTTTTGGACTTGCTAGATCAAAACATACCCCCTTCATCTCAATCGGCTCAAGACTTCGTTCAATCCTTTCACCAAATCCAAGGGATACATGACTCTTTACTTATTGATATTTTTAATAAATTGAAGAAATTCCAGCAAGCCTTTAGCTCGGTGGACCGTAAAAAGGCATTGGAAACTTTAATTCTCATGTACCGGCGAAAACGTCTTAAAGAGGCTATATCGACTTTGAAAGGCCAAGTTGCTTCTGTATCGAGTCATTCCGAGCACAACCCTGAGGACTATGAACAGCTTCTCAGGACGATAACCGAACTTAATAAAGAGCTTGTATCGCTTGAAGAACGCGAGTAAATTCCTATTAAGTTATTCAAACAGATGATAAAGATATGATTTTACTTGAGAATTATTTTACTATAATGTATGGTTAACGCCTTTTACTACTGATGATATATCGTACCGTTTGACTTTGTATGGACATTAAAAATGCGAGTTGAAGGTTGAAGAAGGGCAAGGCGATTGAAGTGAGGAGCCTGTTTTAGCACAGTTCAATATTCAGTTCGCATCGAAGAGGAATATACGCCAGTTACACTAGGAGACCCTGTAACAATGACCATAAAAAAAATTCTCAAAAAAGCGTCAA
>CAILAO010000892.1 GCA_903832105.1 uncultured Pseudomonadota bacterium
AATCTGGACACACTCCTCTTCCCTCTCAATCAAACGAATCAATCCCTCTACATGACCACCAACCCTTTTAAGCCTGAGAAACACGTCTTTCAATGATCCCGTTCTTTTTTGTGCCGCTAAATAAAAGGAGAGTGCGGAAAAACTAAAAAATAGAAGAAGCATATCAAGCGCGATAATGCGCGAATGCACGATCAAGGCGTTTTCGATGGTTAGAAGAAATCCCCCTAGAAAAGCGCCTCTAAGCGACGCCCCGAGTTGGAGCAAGATAAGAAAGGCCAGGATAGGCACCATCGCCCCAGCGAGTGCGGGAAGAAATCGCAAACCAAAGATAGGGATGTCTCTATAGGATTTACCTATAGCATCAAAGGCAAAATTTCCTTCGTAACCGAAAATTTTGCCGACCGCCGCAATGAGAAGTTTGGCGTGTGGTGGATGAACGTCGATGAAGGGGACCTTACTCCAACCGTATTTCGTGACATAAGTCCCAAAATGAAACTCATCGAAAACAACTTGTTTTGGCCTCGACAAAAATCCGACATGAAGAATAAGACTCAAAGATCCGAGCAAAACGGCGATCACTAGAGGGCGTCTGGTTAACTGAAATTTTGAAAATATCATGAATATTACGGAATCGCATGAAAGCGAACAAAATCGTTTACAAGTTCAGTCTCACCCTTTTTCCAGACAAAGTCGATACGGTTAATGCCGGCACTGGTCGTAAACTCCTGCACAAGATTTGTACTCCCCTGAGGTTTAAGCGTCGCAAGCTTGACTCCATTTAGAGTCAGATCCAAAGTGACGTCGCTCGCTGTGAGGTCACCTTCAGGTTTTATGACGAGAATCGTGTTTTTTCCGAGAAATGCCGCTCCTGTGGAAGCGCCATCAAGTGCAACTTCGAAACTGGCAAATTTGCCCCAAGAATTCGACCACTCGGGTTCCATGATATCAAGAGGCGGATTGGTAGGATCTGCTCCTATAGATTCTGCCCAAAGTTTAATGACCTCGTTAATGTTGAGATTCGGATTTCCGTAAAATCTAGTACCGTTTGGTTCGACAGGTTCAAGGGCGAGCCAAATAAAATCAGGATGATCTCCCAAGTTTTGCTGAGTCCATTCGCCGCCGATGATGTTGCCACTTCCGTCAAGCTCAAGAACGTATTGATAGGAGTTAACCTCGGGTTCGAGGGTAGGAGCGGTATTTGACTCACTACTAAGACTCTTGGCATGGGTGATGCTCATGGTGACCAAAGCGAAACTCTGGGCATTCGGATTGAATCGATAAGTCCCACCGCCAGTTCCGGTGACTTGTTGAAGAGCGGATTCTTTTGAAATTTCTTGCGAGGTGTAAGAATACTTATAAAGAGGAGAATTCCAGACCTCATTGCCAGCGCTACGATCCATGATAATGATGTGCTGCTTTCGCCCGATCCAGTTCGCGATGACGACATGCATGACTCCAGGGTTGATGTCTTCGCAGTCACCCATAACGGTCGGATCAGAGCGTCCTGATGGCCCTGTGAATGACGGAAGATCGCATCGGTTACCGCCAAGAAACGCGGGCTTCGCGCTCATGTGAATTTCTGCTAGGAGGGCTTTGATGTCGCGCGGTTCGAACGTCACGTTCCCTTTTGTGACAGATCGAGCGGGCTCTTTATGTCTTTGGGCCGCAGCCGACCAGCCATTGCAATGTCCAGCCCAGTCAACAGCGGCTTGTCCATGGTTCGACGTTTCCCAATCTGTCGCCTTATTCACGCCGCCGTTATAAACCGCATCATATTTTTCGAGAGCAGAGTCATTGTAGTAATCCCAGCGAATAGCAGTTCCCTTATGAGATTCCGGATACCAAAAGCCTGAGTAAGGAAGTTTGTCGCTAGCGACACTTCCGCTCTTCGGGAGTTGTGCGAAATTAATCATAAATTCTTCATTCCAGACTGCAAGATAGAATTCTTTGTTCGCATCGATCGTCGTCACGCCGCTGGCCAGTCTTTCCTTGGTCACAGTAGGTTGGGTAGCCTCTTTTTTGTTGGCTTCCTTCGCTTTCTGTCCCAAGCGATAAATCGGTTGTTTACAATTCATGAAAACAAAAAGACTGGCGAAGGTCATGAGTTTTACTAATGAGCCCATAAATCTACTCCTAAGTCTGAGAACATATATATAAGTGTAACGCTTTGCTAAAGGTTCGTACACAGTCATACTTCTACGTCATTGGGTTGCAGAAGTCTCAATTTTAAATAAAAACGAAAAAACGGGCACTTTTTTAAGTGTTTTCAGTAAAGTCTAGTCATTGCTAGAACTCGTTGGTCATCGCGAGCAATAACCTGATAGAATAAGTACTGTTCAATGTAAAGTTTCGGGGGATTTATGAAAATTTTTTCCATTTGCTTTTATGGTGTGGTCACATTGCTTATCTTTGCATGCGGCGCGAAAGATAAAGAAAAGAGCTATCAAATTCAAGTTTGGCAAACGGATAGCTACGGCTTAGAAAGCACAAAACTTTTTGACGAGTCAGGAAAAGATAGCGAAAAAAAAGCCAAAGAACTTTGTGAAACTTATACGAGTTGCAGCAGTGTTTGTAGCAAGCTTCAGATCGCAAAGCAGGAAATTGCATACAAATACGAATGCAAATGGAATAACGACATGCTGAAATCTAGTCAAACTAGATGCGTTTGTCCTTGATGTAAGTAACTTCACTTCTCTGCAAGTTTAGACATGACAATTTTAAGATCTTTCCATGTTTGTCTCTATGCCCCAAAGTCCTGAGGTTTCAAATTAGAACTAGATAGAAAGACTGCTATTTTGACAGGACCATTTTATTTTTCATAGAACAAAAAAAACGTATCCTTCTTAAGTTTTTAGATAGACCTGCCGAGCGGCAATATACCGGTAGTTTCTCGAACTTTTTTAAAAATAGAGGGGCGCCTTATGAGGCAATTAATTGTTTCTTTATTTTCAGCAAGTATTTTATTCTCTACCACAAGCTGTTCCCCATCAGAGAGCAGAAACTCTTCGACGGCACCCGCTTCTACGACAACGACGGACAAAGCCGGAAGGACGGCAACATCAAATATGAAAGTTTATGCAACAAAAGCCGACTTTCCGGAATGCACTTCCACCGAGAAGGATCAAATCGCATTCGCCTCAGACGATAAAACGTTCTATGTGTGCGATACGACGGCGTGGCAATCCGCAGGAAAATCTCTTGATCCGGGAGAGACACCGATCGATACGTCGCTAACAAAATGCACAGGCGACCAAGTTAAAGCGATGCCTCTGCCAGATTCGATCAATGGCCAGCTTGTTTTAGACTTACCCACTGATATTGATCCTTGTTCCGCGCAAGGCTACCTGGTAGGAAACACCGATGCCAAGGTTGATGTTGCTCCTGACGGAACGGCTTATATTTCAGGCGTTTCCGGTGGATTTCATGATATCATCGTGACCGCAGGGACCATCGCGGTCGGAGCCGAGTTGACATCGTCAGAAGCCTCTATCGTTAGAGGCGTAAGGATTCCGCGCGTTTTGGCGATGGGCGACGTCATTTGAGCGGGAGGAACCGCCATAACCCACAAAGCGGGGAAGTCCCTGGGCTGGAAAGTTTATGACAAAATCCTCCCTCCACCCATCAACGAATCATTAAAATTCAAAAAAACTTAGGGATAAATCTCTATCCCCTCAGTTTCTATTCTTTTTAGCAGTTCCGCTGAAAGGCTTGAACTAATCGTCACAAAGTCTAACTTACATAGCGTTGGTTTGTTATCGATGCAGTCTAACTGGAATTTTGCGTCGTCAAAATCTTCTTGTTGATAAATAGCCAGATCATAATCCGAAGCCAAACGCTCCTCTTTTCTAGCTCTTGAACCGAATAAAACGATTTTTTTTATTTGCGGATATTTCGATGCTTCTTTTTTAATAAATGTCAAAACATCTTCTGAACGAATAGACATGTGTTTATCCCAACGTTTTGACTTTGTCTTTTAACACCTCTAAAAATCCCTTGAACGATGAAACATGAGCATCTTTAATTCTTTTGACTAATTCTCTTGCTTCGTTTTGATCATAGACATGAACTGAAATATTTCGATCTTTAATGATCTTGAGCCAAGAGCTTTCATCGGAAATAAGCCCCTCTTTAAATGCCGTTTCAAACGCTGTTCTTGGCGATTGAACCGGACTTCCAAGCTCCGACAAAAGTCTCGCCATCGCTTTCCAACAAGTCTCATATGTAAGTTCAAACAGTTTTATGACACCTGCAACATCTCGTTCTGTCTTAACGTCCTCTTTAATAGACTTTTCCAGACTCTGAAATGCCGAGTTGAAGTTTGAAAAAGAATCCTTTAATCCCTGTTTCATATTGTCACTAAAACCTTATATCGCAGACCTGTCACATTCAGTTTCACGCACATAAATCGGAAAGTCAATCACCCATTTTCTTTTATCATAATGCATTTTAAACATTTCTCATTTAAAATACTTTTGCTTGAGCTAAGAGTATCCATCCTCTTTTTCCGTCAGAAAGTTCTACTTTTGCCCACTTATCCCTGGCTTCACGAAGAATAAAAGGGGCCCCCTCGTGAAGTTCAAAAAGTACGGTGTCCTTTTCGCTAGGGCCAGAAAAAACTTTGAGAGAAGGCTGCGTGACGGCACTCCATGTTTCATCTAAATCTAAGGACCAACCGAAATTAAGACCGATAAAGAGAGCTAGAGCCAAGATAGCTATGGACGGAAAACGGAGAAGCCGAAGTTTCCGAAAAAGTAGACTTGATGTGAGTAGCAAAAACGCAACGCTAAACATAAAGGTCATCAGATAAGCCAACTCGCGTGGAGTCGCTTTAAGCGCAAGAAACCCAAAAATAATCATCCATATGCTTTTCGCTTTTGCGATATCGAGACGATCGGTGGTTTGCGAATACAAAAACTTTAAGTTTGCAGCAACATCGGGATCGCGTGGAAGAAACCTTCTCGCAGCCAGTAGTGCAGCCATCGCTGAACCCAGCTTCCCCGTCCGAAAATAAGCATTGCTGAGGTTATAAAACACATGTCCATTAGCCGAGTCACTTTTCGCGAGGTTGGTCGCAATCTTTTCGTATAATCTAACAGCTTCTTCAAAACGCCCCTGATCATAGGCTTGGTTTGCTGTGACCCAATCGCTTGATAAGGAGTCTGACCCCTCAGCCATGAGAGGCTTAGTGATGCTGAAGGCTAGAATTAGAGCGAAAAGTGACAATATTTTGAGTTGTTTTGACATAACTTTCCTTAACACAGTTTGTCGATTTTTTTGATGATAAGCTCAATGGAGTCGCCCAACTCTTTCAATGCTGTCTGTTCGGGCCTTTCCCCTGAAAACTCAAACATCTCGAAGCGTTCAACAAGTTGACAGACACTTTGAATTGAATCCTGGTCAATATTCTCATTTTCAAGAAGCGATCTTACTTCACGAGATGTCAGGGCGTGACCATGGACGTTGAGCTTGTCGCCTAAAAAACCCTTAACGGCTTGCATAAGAATGATCATAGCCTGGCTAACATCTTGCGCCGTCTCAGATTTAAGAAGTTTGTCAGCCTCAGCCTTAACTTCGGCGTAGTGGTTGTAAGCTTTTAACCGCCGCATTTTAACCGGATCGCTAAAGAACTTCTCTCTAAAGAAGATAAATATCCATGATAGGAAAAATAAAAGAAAAGAGCCTCCGCCCATCCCACCAAGGGTCCACGCATCGGTGGTCGACAAGTTATGTCTCTTTTCGATGAGAGATGGCTCACGATGAAGGCCGATGACGTCCTCGCCCAAGACCTTGATTTGTTCTTTCTTAGTAGTTCCTTTGAGAGTGGACTCCTCGCCTGCCCTCGCGACGACTAATGACTCTTTTTCGGAAGGTGGATCGACGTCCAGATTTCCAAGCGGCGTTTTGACAGTTCGATAAGCCTGCTCTTGGGGGTTAAAAAAGAAGAATGTGAGTTCGCCCAGAGCAAGTTTTCCAGGCTCCGTTGGAACAAGGGCAAATTTAAACGTCTTGCGCGAAAATATTCCGGAGGCATTAACTTGCTGATCTAGTGCGGGTTTGTCTGCATAAATTTTAAGAGAATTTTGCGGCGGAATCGAAATGTCAGGCATGCCCTCTAAGAATCCTTGCCCTTCAACGACAACTGTGAGTGTCGAGGTTTCTCCCGCCTTAAGGCGAGGTGCGCTGAGCGAGGCCCCAATCTTAAAATCACCAATGACATTGGAGAAATTTTGAGGTTTCCCAGCAGCAGGAACTGACTTGACAGTCATCTGAGTTGGTTTTGACATAAATTGTCGCTGGACCTGCTCGCCAAACCCGAAAAAGTCATCGTCTTGAAAGAGATCGAAGATGCTCCTGCCGCCGCGCCGCTCCTTCTTGGGGGCTCTTTGTGCGAGTGTGATTGTATCGAGGACAAAGGGGGGTATCTCGACTGTTCCTTCTTTGAGTGGGACGAGAATTTCGCTGATCTCCACGACTTGATATTGATTGGTTCCGACAAGCTTGGCATAGCGTTTTTCACCTTCGAGCGGGATCTTCTTCACTGATTGATAGTCTTGCGGCAGCACCTGAGTTTTAAGCAGCTTGATCCTGTAGTAAATTCTTATTGTACTGACGACAGGTTCGCCAACGTAAGGATTCGTTTTTGAAAGAACCCGTTCGATAAAGACATCACCGTGCGCTTCGGTCTGAGATTCATTTTGTGGATCATTGCCGCCTCCAGCTCCTCCACCTGGTGGCGGTCCCCCGGGACTGGGCCCGGTCGGCGGAGCTGCACCTGAAGAACCTGAATTGTTGGACGAATCTTTTACTGAAAATTTGATTGGGAGCGTCGCAACGTCTTGTCCGTCAATTTTGAGAGTGATGCTTGGAATAGTGAATGTTCCGGCCTTATAGGGGACGACAATATATTGATAAGAAACTTCCTTATGATATGTTCCATTAACAATCGAGATGTTGTGTGATGTACCGCGCCCCTCGATTTGCAATCCATCAATTTGAGGGATTTTAGGATCGCCGTCTGCACTGCCAGATATCGTCAACGTATATACAAACTGATCCCCTAAAACGCTCTCTGTTTTGTCGATTTCCGCCGTAAAAGTCCCCGCGTAAGCTATCTTGGAGATTTCCAAGAGAGCTGCGAGGATGAACATTGTGCGAACAAAAAAGAGCATATTACCAATCCTTTCCATTGTGATCATGGACGCGCTTTTCGGCTTTCAATTGGTAGCGCGGAACCTTTTCATCGATGCTGCGGAGGAGTTTTTCAGCTTCTGCTTTGTTCATCGGCTGATTTTGCTGCTGCCGTTGGTCTTCTTGACTATTTTGGGCAGCAGGCTCTTGCTGCGACTTTTGCTCATCCGCGTTTTGTTCCTTATTTTCTTTCTGATTATTTTGCTGAGCCTTTTGCTCCTCTTCTTTATTTTGATCTTGCTTCTGATCCTGGTTTTGCTGCTGGTCTTTTTGATCTTGCTTCTGATCCCGGTTTTGCTGCTGGTCTTTTTGATCTTGCTTCTGATCCTGGTTTTGCTGCTGGTCTTTTTGATCTTGCTTTTGTTTTTGATCGTTTTTGTCGCTTTTCTTCTGATCTTGTTTTTGTTTTTTCTCTTCAAGCTTCTTTTTTACCCATTCAAGGTTTTCGCGCGCTTCATGGTCTTTAGGATTGGCGCTAAGAAGTTTTTCGTAAGACTTTGCCGCATCTTCAAGTTCCCCCAAAGCTACCTGTGTATTAGCTAAGTTGAAAAGCGATTTGAGACTAAGCACAGAATTTTCTGAACCAGCCGACTTTGAAAATCCTTCTTTTGCGGATTTGTAGTCACCCTGTTTATATTGGCTTACGGCGCGGTTATAGGCATATTGGAGATTATCGGGATGATCAACTTCAGCTTCAAGAAACCCCTTTGCGGCGTCCTCATACTGTCCTTTTTCGTAGGCTTCGTATGCCTCTTTAACCGATTTCGCATGAGCAGAGGAAGACCCAAGGCTAAAAACCAAGAATGAAGCCGTTGACATCGCTGCAAAGGTCACTAGCCGACTCATGCCCTCTTCGCCCTCCTGAAATCGAGACTAAAGAATTCTACCAGCAATAATAGTAAAGCCGCAAAGACAAACCACTGATATCGCTCATGCCAGAGCTTCTGTCTCGTCGACTCAAACTCATGCTCCTCTGTTTTCCCCTTGAGACTCTCGCGATAAATTTTTTCTAAGTCCATATCGCCGCTGACCGATCTGACGTATGTTCCGTCCGTGATCAGGGCGATTTCTTTCAAGACATCTTCATTAAGTTTTGTAATAACAAGATTGCCGTTCTTGTCTTTTTTAAATCCGCCAGAGACCTCTGGAATGGGCGCACCGTCCGTCTGTCCGATGCCAATCGTAAAAATCTTAATGCCCTTTTCTTTCGCCTTTTTTGCAGCCTCGACGGGTGAAGAATCCTGATCTTCTCCATCCGTAATGATGATGAGTGCACGCCCCGCAGAAGAATCGGGGCTTCCTTGGGCGAGGCTCTTGGTGGCGAGTTCGATGGCGTCTGTCAGGGCTGTTCCCGGTACCGGAATAAGATCAGGATCAATGTAATCAAGAAACATTTTAACAGCGGCATAATCCGTTGTAAGGGGGCACTGAACAAATCCGACTCCGGCGAAAGCGAGAAGACCGACGCGGTCTCCGTCGAGCATCCCCAGAAGATCTGAAATTTTGCGCTTGGCCCGTTCAAGGCGACTGGGCTGAATGTCTGCAGCGAGCATGCTTTGAGAAACATCAACTGCGATGACAATATCAACACCTTTTTGACGAACTTCAGCCCAATCAAAGCCAATGCGGGGTCTTGCGAGTGCAAAAACAACCAGACCTATAGCTAGGACGACTAAGCTAGCCTTAAGCCAAAAACGCCCTCCAGTGATTGAAGGAAACAGATCCTTAAAGTTAGCCTGATCGGAAAAGCGAAGGAGAACAGCGCGTTTCGCTCGATATCGCATATAATAGACAGCCGCAGCTCCCAACATCAGCCAAAGCCAGATCAAGTAGCGTGCATCTAAGATGTCGATCGTTGTTTGGTCCATTAAGGGGCTCTCCTAAGTCTCGTCAGTCCCAGAAGGATCTCAATCATCAGAAGGAAAAGCGCCGGCCATAAAAAGATCGCAAACTTTTCCTCATAATCCCGATAGATTTTGGTTTCGACCTTGGTTTTTTCGAGCTTATCGATTGTTTCATAGACTTTGACCAAAGTCTCCGTGTCAGTCGCAAAAAAGTATTTTCCTCCCGTGGCGTTTGCAATGTTCTTAAGTGTGGCTTCGTCCATGGGAATTTCGACATAGTCAAACCATCCGGGAGCCGTCTGGATAGGGACTTTGCCACTGCTTCCGACACCAATCGTATATATTTTTATTCCAAGCGTTTTGGCGGCGTTTGCTGCAACGAGGGGTTCTACGTGACCTGTATTGCTTTCACCATCGGTAAGAAGGATCACGATTTTTGACTTTGCCTTAAGGTCTTTGACCCGCTTCGAAGCTGCCATAATCGCATCGCCGATCGCAGTTTTATCTCCGGCCATACCGACTTGCGTTGCTTGGAGAAAGTATAAAAGAACGTCATGGTCGAGCGTTAGAGGAGCTTGAACAAATGCCTCTGATCCAAAAACGACCATGCCGATGCGATCGTCCGGACGATTCTTGATGAATTCAGTGATGACGTTTTTAATGACGTCAAGTCTTGTACGCCTTTCTCCACCCAGAAGAAAATCCATCGCTTTCATACTTCCCGACGTGTCAATGGCAAGAACGATATCAAGACCTTCTGAAGTTTTTTTGACGTCAGTTTTTCCCGACTGAGGCCGCGCGAGTGCTGTTACGAGAAAAAGGATCGCGAGGATTCTCACCACGAAGAGTGCGTGGCGGAGAATGGTCCAACGTCCACTCCCCGCGCGTTTCAGTAACTTTATATTGGAGAACAATATCGAGGGACGACGATGAGGTGATCTGTAAACTAGATACATTGGAATTAAAATGAGTAGTAAGATAAAAAACTCGGGGGAGGCAAAACTCATGAGACACCTCCCACATCAAGATTACGCGGCATGAGTTGTTTCATCCAAGAAAGAGCTTTTTCATGCCACGTCTTGGCTTCAGTGAGATCGGATTCTTCTCCCGCAAACTTGATAAGATCTGAACGTTCGAGAAATTTTAATACATCGTTTAGTTCGTCTGATGGCAGCGAAACATATTGTTTAAGGGGCTTTCTAATTTCCTGGAACGTCTGATCGGTCGCTGGGAATTTGAAGCGAAGTTCGATGAATTGACGGAACAGAAGGCTTAGCTTGAAAAAATATTCTTTTTGAGCTTTACGGTCGAAGGGCGAAGAAGGTGAAAGTTTCATGAGTTCGTTTGAAAGATCGTTTAAAAGTTCCATGAGTGTTTTTGGCGGAGGAGCATCTTTGGTGTTGGGGCCTCTGCGATAGCGTTGATAGCGTTTATAAAGCCAGATAACAAGTGCAATGAGAATGACCGCGAGAAGGGCGCCTAGTAGCCAGTCAATCCAGTAGCCCGTATAGGGGATGAGTTCTCGAATATCGTAGGGCAATTTATCGCCCAATGCATCAAGGGCGCCAGGAGCAGCTGGGGCTCCGGGAGCGCCGGTGATCCCTGAGATCCCCGAATTTGGCAATGTTGGTGTGTTCGTGGGGGTACTCACTTGTCTACTTCACTCCCTTATGACTAACTTTTAGCCTACGGTTTCGCTCTCTTAAAAAAGTGATCAGAGGACTTACAACCTGATCATCGCCCGTACCGATCGTGAAATGTCCAATCTTGCAACGCTTAAAAAGCTCGCGTTCTTCTTTCTTGTCGTTATTATGCGTGTTCTTAAAAAGAGTTCGCACGCTTTCATCAGAGGTATCAAGAATAAACCTCTCGCCTGTTTCGCTGTCTTCAAATTCAGCAAAGCCGATCGGAACAAGTTCCAACTCGCGACGATCTTCGACGCGAACGCAAACGACATCGTGACGATTTGCGGCGAGTCTTAATGTTTTCTCAAAATGATCGGTGAAAAAGTCCGAGATTAGAAAGCAGGTGCTCTTTCGCTTTGTTACTTTCAGCATGTAATCAAGGACGGAATTAAGGTCCGTGACGGTGCCTGGTTGACCCGGTTCACGGTGAAATTCTTTTTTAGGTTCGTGCGTTAAAACCTCTCTGATAATACGCCAAATGTGGGCGCGGCCCTTCTTTGGCGGAATATAAAGTTCGACTTCGTTTGAGAATATAATGAGTCCTACTTTGTCATGGCTTTTAATAGCGAGAAAAGCGAGCACAGCGGCCAGTTCCGCGGCAACTTCACGCTTTGAGCGGCCGGTTGTGCCGAAGATTTGAGAGGGGCTGACATCGACCATGAGGATGAGGGTCATTTCGCGTTCTTCTCTAAAAACTTTCACGAAAGGATGACTCATTCTCGCCGTGACGTTCCAATCGATCGTCCTGACGTCGTCCCCCGGTAAATATTCGCGGACTTCATCAAACTCGATACCGACACCCTTGAAGACGCTGCTATATTCGCCCGCCAAGATTTCGGTCGCTTGATAACCAGCTTTAAGCTGGATGTGCTTAATTTTTTTGATCAGTTCCGGAGATAACATGGTGCTTCAAGTCTCCTTTTGCACTCCTTTTACGTGATTAAGGTACATCGACACCTTCAAAAATACGGCGAACGATGTCATCTGTTGTCACGTTTTCAGCCTCAGCCTCGTAAGTTGGAATGATCCGATGACGAAGAACATCGAGACCCACGTCCTTGACGTCTTGCGGTGTCACAAAGCTTCGTCCCTGCATCAGGGCGTTGATGCGGGCGGCCTTTTCGAGGTTAATCGATGCTCTTGGACTTGCGCCGACTTCAATCAGAGGGGAGAGGTCCTTAAATCCCGAGTCTGTGGGACTTCGCGTCGCGAAGACAATTTGTACAATGTAGTGCCTGATTTTTTCGGCGACATGAATCTGGTTTGAGAGCTCACGCATACGCTTGATATCGGTTTTTTCGAGCACCCTTTCGAGAACGATCTCACGTCCCGTTGCCATGCGATTCACGATTTCGACCTCTTCATCACGCGAGCAGTAGCCGATGTTGACTTTAAAAAGAAAGCGGTCAATTTGCGCTTCCGGCAAGGGGTAAGTTCCTTCATGTTCAATCGGGTTTTGAGTTGCCATGACAAGAAACGGTTCCTCAAGAGCGAACGTTGAATCGCCAAGAGTGACCTGGCGCTCCTGCATAGCTTCGAGGAGAGCTGATTGCACTTTTGCGGGGGCGCGGTTGATTTCGTCGGCGAGCAGGAGATTCGTAAAGACAGGTCCTTTTTTAACCGAGAAGGTTCCTGCTTTCGGATCATAAATTTGTGTGCCGATCACGTCGGCTGGTAAAAGATCGGGCGTAAACTGAACTCTCTTGAATTTAAGCGACGTGACTTCTCCTAAAGCTTTGATGAAACTTGTCTTAGCCAATCCAGGTAGCCCCTCAATGAGAACGTGCCCTTCACCGATCAGAGCCATCATCAAACGCTCGGCGACATGTTTTTGCCCCACAAGACGTTTACCGATTTCCCCAAAAACCCTGGTGATGGTTTGATGTTCCGCTTGCAGGGTATGTTCCAGTTTTTCACGCGAAAATTCTTTCGATTCCATAGTGATCCTCGTTTGATTAGTCTTGAGAAAACATCTGCGACTACCAATAGTTATAACAAATTGATTCTAAGAAGACGGTAAGAAATTGCAAGAGGAGAGATGAAACGCGAAGAACGATAGTAAGAAAAAACTAAGAATTCAGTACTGTCTCCTTATTGTCGGCAAACTTGAAATGTAATTCTGCACGCATTTCTTGAATAAAACGACCATAACGACAGGAAAAGGTGAAGAAAATCAAAGGGGGTCATGCTCTTGGCCCCCTTTTTGCTTCTACTATTCCTTCTCAGTTGGTACTAAAAGTGGTATACGGATTGCATGATGAAGACCTATAAAAAGGCTACTTTGACTTTTAAAGACAGTTCAACGCCTGGTGAAAAAATGAGCACCACGACTCGATTTCTCCTCATTTCGGCATTTCTCATCGCGGTTACATCCGCTATCTGCGCCTATCGTATCATTTTCTTTGAAGGAAACCCCGTTAGCCATTTTCTGTTTCTACCTATTTTGTTCATCATTCTATGGTGGATACGAAGAACCACTAATGAGTTGGTTATCGACAAACAGGCATTAACCGAACGATGTAAGGAATTGACCTGTCTTTTTGGCATCGCGAAGGTCATTGGAGACCCCGATGGATCTTTAAGTGAAATTCTTCAGAGTATTGTTGAATATCTCCCCCCAGCGTTCCAATATCCGAACTATGCTTCCGCACGTATCACCCTTGATGATCGGATATTTGAGACACCCAACTGTAAACCTCAGGTGAAGAGGCTTGGAATTGATATTATAATTCAGGGTCAGTCTCGCGGCACCATTGAGATTTTCTACAATGATGTGACAAAAAATCTTCCTAAAGTCAGCTTCCTTAAAGAAGAACTTAATCTTCTGCAAACCATTGCTAATCAGCTTGCTCCAATCATCGTCAAGAAAGAAGATGAAGAAGAAAAGATGAAGCTTCAGGGCCAGCTCAGACACGCAGATCGTCTTGCCACGATTGGTCAACTTGCCGCAGGCGTGGCTCATGAGCTAAACGAACCGCTTGGTAACATATTAGGGTTCGCACAACTCGCTCAAAAGACCGAAAACCTTTCCACCCAAGTTTTTAAGGACCTTGAAAGCATCGTCACGGCTTCATTACATGCAAGAGAAGTTATTAAAAAGCTAATGCTCTTCAGTCGCCAGATGCCCCCCCAGGAAGCAAGAGTCAATTTGAACAGGCTCATTGAAGAAGGGTTGTACTTCATCGAATCTCGCTGCGCAAAATCTGGAATCGAGATGATTCGCCTGCTTGGAAGCAACGTCCCGGAGATTATTGCGGACCCATCGCAACTGTATCAAGTTATCGTAAATCTGGTCGTTAACGCGGAGCAAGCTATCCCACGCGGAGGACGTATCACAATTGAAACAACTGCCGATACTAAATTTCTTTATCTAACGATCAAAGACACCGGAATCGGTATGTCGCACGAAATCATGGCCCATATTTTTGTGCCTTTCTTTACGACTAAAGATGTGAACCAGGGAACAGGTTTAGGTTTGGCGGTGGTTCATGGTATTGTCACGGCCCACGGGGGAACGATCTCAGTAGAGAGCGAACCCAATCGAGGCACAACCTTCACTGTTAAATTACCCCTCACTAAAGATACTAAAGATTCTAAGAGTCAGGAGGTCAACTGATGACAAATTTAAGTGGCTCCATATCTCGTGAAAGAATACTCGTTGTCGATGATTCTGCTGCAACTCGTGAGGTGTTGCAGCGCAATCTTAGCAGTAAGGGCTATCACATATTTACCGCGAGTGATGTTGAGGAAGCTTTTCATATACTTGGGAAAGAAAAGTTTGATCTTGTCATCACAGACTTAAAAATGCCAAAAATAAGCGGCCTCGAACTAATCAAGTATGTTCGTGAAAATCTGGCTAATAGCGGCATCATGATGATTACCGGATACCCATCGATTAATGGCGCTGTGGATGCCATGAAAAGTGGCGCCGAAGAATACCTTGTCAAACCCTTCACTGACGAGGAACTCTTCTCGACAGTGGAGCGAGTGCTCGACAAACTACACAAAAGACATTTGGTGAATAGTGCTGTGGTATTAGCAAAAAAACACGGCATTATTGGACAGTCAAAACCGATGCAAGAAATCTTCCGTCTTATCGATAAGGCTACATCCACAGACGCAATTGTCCTGATTAGTGGCGAAAGCGGCACGGGCAAGGAACTTGTGGCAAGAGCCATCCACTATGGAAGTTCTAAATGCTCTGCACCTTTTGTTCCTGTTAATTGTGGCGCTATTCCTGACAACCTTTTGGAGAGTGAATTGTTTGGGCATATTAAAGGAGCCTTCACGGGAGCGTGTGAAACACGCGCGGGATTCTTTCAGACGGCAGAAGGTGGAACTATTTTTCTTGATGAAATTAGCGACACGACGTTACCCATGCAGACAAAACTACTACGTGTGTTGCAGAATAAAGAAATATGCATGGTCGGTTCAAGCCGTGCGCGTAGGGTTGAGACCAGAATCCTTGCGGCCTCCAATAAAGATTTGTCCTTGCTCGTCAAAAAAGGGCTTTTCAGAGAGGATCTCTTCTATCGACTGAACGTTGTAAATATCGTTTTGCCGCCTTTACGGGAAAGAGAAAGTGATATTCTGTTACTTCTTCGATATTTTTCTGAAAAATCAGCAAAAGCCGAGGGAAAACAGCCTCTTCGGTTTACTGACGAAACACTACAAGTACTCATCCGTTATAGCTGGCCTGGAAATATTCGAGAACTTGAAAATTTTATCCAGCGACTCGTGATCATGCTTGACAGAGAAACTGTCAAGCCCACTGATCTTTTGCCGTCTATGCGTTATTCTTTGCCACAAAGCGGTGTTTATAAAACGCTGGCAGAAGCGGAAGTCGAGCATATTCAAAATGTCCTCGATAGTGTTGATGGGAACAAAACCAGGGCTGCAGAGATTCTCGGTATCGATCGAAAAACCTTACGGGAAAAACTGAGCCACACTAGAGATTCCTCCTCGTCAAATCCAATATAGCATAGGGCCCTTTTAATCGGGGAATTTCTCCCCACTGATTAAAAACTCCCCGGTTAATACCAGAATTTTTCTTTGGATGTTACTATTTGTCCACCTTTTTTACCCATTCTGGCTCGGCACATCTTTTGCTTCTCTCCAAGTCATCTTTGCTCATGAACGTTATCAAGGAGAAAACTATGACCGAGAATACTCTCAAATCAGATGGGATTTGTTCCAACTGCGAATTTTTCACGACCTGTATGTATTTAAGAGACACCAACAGCCCAATCCAAGAATGCGCCGAATACAACCTTGGGGGGAAAAGGGTTACTTTTCATGGAGAGACTCGCCCTCCATCACCACAAGCTAATCTTGTATCAGAAGAAAACATTCACCGTCCCGCTGGGCTCTGTGGGAATTGCGCCAAACAAGTGTCTTGTTCTCACTCCTCATCACAAGAGGGCATCTGGCACTGTACGGAATACGCTTAATGTGGTGTGGCAATATGTAAATCCGAGCGGCTTTTAGAAGGTAGTATTTTTTCGGGAGGAGATGGAACCATGAATCGTTACGCTCAAGAAGTCTTCGATGAAATCAAACGCAGTTCTCATGACCAGCCAGAATTTATTCAGGCGGTCGCTGAAGTCTTTAGCTCTATCAGTATAGTTCTTGATAAGGAACCGGTATTAAAAAAAGAACGAATTCTCGAAAGACTTGTAGAGCCTGAAAGAATCATTATTTTTCGCGTTCCTTGGCGTGATGACCGCGGAGAGATTCACGTCAATCGAGGCTACCGAGTTGAATCAAATAGTGCGTTGGGGCCCTATAAAGGAGGTCTCCGCTTTCATGCTTCCGTTAACCTCAGTAAACTCAAGTTTCTCGGATTTGAACAAATATTCAAAAACAGTCTGACGGGTCTCCCTTTGGGGGGCGGCAAGGGTGGTAGCGACTTCAGCGCTAATGACAAGTCAGCGAATGAAGTTATGAACTTCTGTCAAAGTTTCATGACGGAGCTTTCGCGTCATATCGGCGCTAATACAGATGTCCCAGCGGGAGATATCGGCGTCGGAGGCCGAGAAATCGGCTTTCTATTCGGGCAATATAAAAGAATTAAAAATATCTTTGAAGGTGTGCTAACCGGAAAAGGCCTCTCTTGGGGAGGAAGTCTGATCCGTCCTGAAGCTACTGGATTTGGAATATCGTATTCCACGGAAGAAATGCTGAAAACAAAAAAACAAAGTCTCGACGGCAAAGTCGTTGCGATTTCTGGTTTTGGAAATGTAGCTTGGGGAACCGTACAAAAGGTCACCGCCTTGGGAGGCACGGTGGTGACTCTCTCCGGACCAGATGGCTTTATCCATGATCCAGATGGTATTAAAGGTGAAAAAATTGACTACATGCTTGAAATGCGGGGAAGCGGTCATGATTCCGTTGCTGACTATGCAAAAAAATTCGGTGTCTCTTTTTACCAGGGAAAACGACCTTGGAACATAAAATGCGACGTTGCCATCCCCTGCGCTTGCGAAAACGAACTGGACGAAATTGACGCAAAAGACCTCATCAAAAATGGCTGTGTGTGTGTAGTTGAGGGAGCAAATATGCCCGCAACGCACACTGCAGTGGAACTACTGACGAAAAATGGTGTTTTGTTCGCGCCCGGTAAAGCGGCAAACGCTGGAGGCGTCGCGTGCAGCGGTCTTGAGATGGCTCAAAACAGTATACGCCTCAATTGGACTAGCGAGGAGGTGGATCAAAGACTCCACCAAATCATGGTCAGAATCCACAATAACTGTCTGGAGGCCAGCCAAAAGTATGGAACACCCGGAAACTACATAAACGGTGCCAACATTGCGGGCTTTCAAAAAGTCGCTTATGCAATGATGGAACAAGGATTGATTTAGATTTTACTCTCGCCCTATGGGAAGCGTTGCTTGCGAAGGTTTGGAACACCGATTTTATCGAAGCAGTGCTTTTTTGGGGGAAACTGGGGACACCCGACTTAATTCAGCACTCGGAACGAGTATGGTCTCAAAAAGTCTTGAATTAGGCGGGGCGTCCCCAGTTCCCCCGATTTTTTAGTCTTCGTTAATCAGTCGTTCAATCGTATCAACATCAGATGGCGTCTCCGGAACAAGGTTCTTGATGCCGTCTTTAGTCATGATGAAGTCGTCTTCTATTCTAACGCCGATTTCTTCACTTTCAATATAAAGACCGGGCTCCAAGGTAAACGGATCATTTTCTCGAAGTGGTGAGGAAGTGTCTCCGCTATCATGAACGACCCTGCCGACGAAATGGCCTAATCCATGGGAAAAGAAGTGATCCATTGTTTGCCCATCGGCTGTAATAGAACTCTTACGGAAAAACTCTCGCACAAAGCGATCAAGATCGCTTAAGCTCGTTTTTCCCGGTTTTCCGTAAGCGACTGCCGCTTTTTGTGCATCGAGAACCAACTGATAGATTTCACGTTGTCTGGGAGTAAACTTTCCATTGACAGGATAGGTCCGCGTCACGTCGCTGCAATAGCTATTAAACGTTGCCCCAATATCAACCACAACGACCTCACCATTCTTTAACTGAATGTTACCAGGAGAGTGATGCAAGTCGGTCGAATTCGGTCCAGTTCCTACGATGGAGCCAAAGCAGTCGCGGGCACTATTTTGACCATAAACTTCGTCAATTTTCTGAGCAACACCGGTTTCTGTGATTCCCGCTTTTAGCATCTTCATGACTGTGAAGTGGGCTTTCCCGGTAATCACCGCTGCTTGCTGAACCCCTGTCATTTCGTCTCGAATTTCATCCGGGTTACCATCATCATTATTGGCACCATCATCATTACTTTCGCCGCCGTCACCATCGTCATCTCCGTCATCGGGATTCATGGTCTTTAGATCGCCGAAGTGATGTGTGTTAGCACTCCTAGTGGAGCTGTCTAAATAATTTTTATGCCCCGAAGTTTTTTGACCGCAACCAATGACCAAAAGTAGAGCGCAGAAAGTACCCAAGACGAAAAGAAATTTACGAAACGTAAACATAATGCTTCCTCCTTTGGATGATTTCTAAATGTGATTTTATTATTAGGTCAGATGAAATACGTGCCTATATCCATTATACAGCGAGAACGCCCCCAATCGAATGATTGCGAACAAAAATCATTGGAAATTTTGTGACAGGGCACTTTTTTAGATCGATACTACCCCAAAAACATGGGCCTTTTTAATGTTCTTTTTTTTTCGCAAAATATTGGCTACAAACAGCGTTGTAATCTATTGCAGTTCGCAGAAGGTCCCAAAGCTGGGTTTTACCTCAGTAAGTGTAAATTCACTGAAATTGTACGAATAATTTTCATCCGGATAGATCAAGCCTTGATCAATTTTAAGCCACATGACTTTTCCGCCGGTCGTGAT
>CAILAO010000893.1 GCA_903832105.1 uncultured Pseudomonadota bacterium
CTTCCAATGTCGCCTCTTTGAGACTGCTGCTGCTTGCCTCGCCGGAAAGATACTCCATCATTTTTTCCCGATTATTCTTATCCGTCGGGATAATTCCTATTTCGGAATCGGTAAGATGCATGGCTATCGCGTCAAATACCTTCTGCCAGCCTTCTTTCTCGCCGTATGAGAAAGCCGTTGTCGCCAAAAGCCCGTGATTAAGTATAAGAGGAGGAACCTTCTTTATGACTTCTCCGCCCTGTTTACCTGAAACGGCTCCGCTTTTTGAAAATGCCAGCGCGTTTTTCGCCCTGATTTGTTCTAAGTTTTTCATTTTTCATCTCCATTAAATAAGGTTTACGGTGCAAAAGCCTAGGCCTGTTGAGCCGTTTCCACCAAACTGAACCAGCTGTTCGCCAGACAATGCTTTAAACACTGGATTGTCTTTCACTGGACGAAGCGATGTAAGACTGGAATAGAACAATGTTTCGGAGGGAACGGTTTCTTCATTGAATAGTCCGCAGTCCTGGGAAGTGCCCGTCTCATCGTTAATTCTCACATGCTGGCTCACCTGGCATGCGTTGACGGCAAAGTGGGAAAAATCTCCGTCTGATAGAAGGACAAGACGTCCGGCAGCCCCCCTTAAAACATCGTCATTGAGGAGGGTTGTAAGTACTTCCTGCCATTCCTTTGGGAAATCTCCAGCCCAGTTGAATTTGTATTCCTCAAGGACTATCCCCTTGTTCTTCTCACGTTCGATAACTATTTTTGATCCGGCGAGACAGCTCATATCAGCGGGCGATTCCGGAACATTAATAGCCTAAACTCCTGATGATTTTTATACACTACACCAAGGCAAGCAATTTTTTGTCTATCGTCTTTAGGATTTCCTCCTGTTTCTTGTTCAAAGCGACGGTCTTAGAGAGCTTAAAACCTTTTCTCTCGTCCCGTATGTAAACCCTATAAAGCGAGTCCAACTCTTCCAGGCACTCCGTTGGAGACATGCCAATCGACTTCAATCGGAGCTTCAGCATTGATAAGAGCAAATAGGCCAGATAACAGATGAACACATGAGCCACAACCCTGTTGTACAGCCAATGTCGAATAGGTCTGAGCCCCACAATGCCTTTAAGGCAATGAAACGCTTTTTCCACAAGATCCTTGGCGAAATACATCTCAATCATTTCAGCGGGAGGTAATTTGGCTGTAGTAAAAATGACCGAATAGCCATCCATCTCCTCGGCTTCGGTCAGTTTGCGTTGCAGCAAGTTGCCTTTGCGATCAAAATATTTCCTGAGCCCATCTTTTATGCGTTTCCCTTTTGCCAAAAGAGTCTCGGCACGGGAGATCTCATCGTACCGCGACTCCTTAATTTCCCGCTTTCTCGCCTCATTAAAGCAAATTGCGATTTTTCCACGCACTCCAGCAATCTCATGGGACATCTCTGTGGTATAGAACACGGATCCATTCAACTTCACCCTGTTTCTGTATGTGGTGAAATCTTTTTTAGCGGCTATCTTTGTGACAGCTCTTTTCAGTACCGAGTTCATCGGGAGGCCACATAAGACTTTCCAACCAAGCTTTTCAATGTCGTTCTGGTTTGGACCCGAGGATATTCCCCGATCAAAAACAACAATCCCGTCTTTGAATCCATACTGTTTGAAAGTGGTTACCGCATCTCGGAAGGTTTTGGAGTCGTGGGTGTTTCCGTTATACGCTTTATGGAACACGGGGATCCCGTCTTTTTGAGTCGTCCCCAATCCGATTTGAATCAAAGGCCTGCCCTTTACCCCCTCCTTGTCGTGTCCGGGTTTCGCCAGAGAACACTTCTTCCCGTACAAATAGGTGTTCGTGACATCGTAGACGATGCCCTTGGCATCGAGTTCGTATTTGGCGGCAACGCTTGTGAAGATCCTTTTCTGAAGCAAAACAGGATCCGCCGCCTCAAGTGAATCCAGGGCTGCCAATAGCCTAGATTCGGTCACATTCTCCAAATCGAGGAGCATCGCCAAATCGGAACGCTCAAACCACCGCGTCATCTGATTCACGCTTTTGTAATCAATGCAATGAGCGTATACGAGACTCAAAATCTCATTCCCGAATTTGCCGAGTAGCGATGACAATCCTATTTCTTCCGCAAGGTGATTCAAGACAAGCAGTGGGCCGCGGAGTCTTACGCTTTCGACCGTGGCATCCGAGATGGAGGCGGCAAGCACTACCCGGTCGTCAGCTTGTCGCCCAACATAGCGGATGTGCTTCTGTACGACTTTCCCGTTAATCCGGCGGTTTTCCACCTCTGCCAAATAAACTTTGCCGCCCTTGTGAATTTTTCGTGTAAAGCTCATGTGGTGTATAATATATCCACTACATGAAAAAAAAAGAGCATTTTTAAAGATTTTTAAGTTTATTTACAATTGCTTGCCTTACAAAGTGTTACGAATGGAAATGCTAATGTTTGTGGATGTAGTGGATATTTTTGCCTTGGAATTCAGGTAAACACATTATGCCCATCGCATATCATAACACATTTTAAAATAGATGCTTGCATATGGCGACGCGATAAATTAGGGCGGCTTATCGAAATAAAGCCGAATGCGAACCTGAATGAACAACCGAATATCGAACATTCGAATGACGAATATCCTTCGATAAACTCAGGACAGGTCGAAGTTAAGATATCCAAGAGTTCTCACACGGAGTCACGGAGATCACTGAGTTTTTAATAATACAGGGAAACAAAACTGCAATACTCTGCGAACTTCGCGGCTTCACTTTGCGAGCTTTGCGGTTAGGATTCAATGCCTTCCCGCAGAGTGCGCAAAGGGGAGAAATAGGATATTTCTTGATTTACATGCCCGAAAATATTTAATGTTTTTATGAAAGAGAGCTTGGCACACAGCAC
>CAILAO010000894.1 GCA_903832105.1 uncultured Pseudomonadota bacterium
CCTATATTTGGAATTTCCATTTGTTGCAATGCTTGTCAATGGTGAACCAATCGTCTTTAACCTCAGCTCGAAAAAACAGTCAAACTAGGAGCCCTCAAGATTTATTCTGTAATATAAACGTGAAAGTAGGTTTTACTTCCTTGTCAAAATCAGTTGAGAAAAGTTAAACTTAAATCGAAAATAGAAAAAGAGACAAACACCTAAAAAGGAGAGATCGTCATGATCAATTCGGGCGAACTTTATCCATTGAAGGCAGTAATTCAAAAATTAGTGCTTTTACTTCTTGCGAGTGCCTCATTTCTTGTTCCCTCATGTACTCATAGCTCAGCGACACCTGAGCTAGAAATATCTCAGCAGCCAAAAACAAGCATACAAGCACTTACAAACGCGGAATTGCTTGCATTACTGGAACAAGCGATCGCCAAGTCTCCAGAGGCCGGAGATATCCTGGAAGATGTAAGGCAGATGCTCGTGGCAAAAAATCATGAGGAGCATGAAAATTTTGCAAAAGCGACAGAAGCCTGGTACAGGGCTCTGACAATGGCCTCTGGGCCATTTGGGCATGAGGCATTCAAAGGATGGCTAAGAGCGTACGGACGTTTCATGAACAAAAAGGCGGACATTGTTGTTTTAACGAAATTAGTTTTAGCTGAGACGAAAAATGGACAGGTTAGTCCTTACTTAGTGTCAAAGGGAATAACTTCAGAGATTAAGATTGCTGAACAAATTGAAGAGATCATCCCGGAATGGATCGAAAAAAGCCCAGAAAAGAAACCGAAAGACTCTGTCAGCCTTGATTTAGAAGAGTTTCCAGCGCCACATAAGGCGGTGTTTCCGGAAAACGATCCTCTTTTAATTAGTTCAGCGAAGCAATTTGTTCTAAGGAGAGATGGATCTAGTGCAAAACTGAAATGGCAAGAATGGATTTCAACACTCCCCGAGCCTGTGCAAATATATTGGGGAGCCCTAGTCCTAGAATTTAGTGGGCAACATTCCAAGGCATTAGAAACATTCGAAAAAGCGTATGATCTACTCAAAGTAAATGAGAAGCTTTCAAATTTAGTATGGTCGTCAGCAAAAAAAATGGTTGAAATTCAGCGAGCATCGGCAAACAGAAAAGGCACAGCAGATGCTTTTTTGCTCCTGGTTAGCGCCTGGGAACAACCGAGTCTCTCGGCAAAAAAAATAGACCTGAGCGAAGAAGAGTTTTTTTTAGTACACATTGATGATTTGCTTTGGGCGGCCCGATTTGGGTCATTGATAGGTGATTACGAAGGTGGAAAAATAAATGCACAAAAGGCTTTAGACATGATCGCGAAAGCCTTCGCACTTTCAAAAAAAGTGGATGGGCCTCAGTTTAAAAGCAAGCTTAACGAGTTGCAAGCTGAAGCATATCACATTCTTGCCTTTAGAATTGCCGCTGAAAAGAAAGAATATGAACAGGCGGCGTCTTTAAGTTTAATGGCATTACAACTTCCAAGCATGTCTAAAGAGCTAAAAATGCGTCTGCGTTGGAATCTTGGATTTTATAACTATCTAGGAGGTCACTTTGAAGCTTCAAAGAGGCAGTGGGAGGATCTTTTGTCGAGTGTGACTGGTATTGAACCAAGTGATCACGGAGCGCGAGCAAAGCTCTATTTTTGGCTTGCTCGAAACTATGCTCAACTCGGACAAGAAAGTATAAGAGATTTTTATCTTGAGAAGCTTTCGGAGCAATATCCTCTGAGTTTTTACCATGTGGTTGGTGTTAAAGAAAGCGGACTGAAAACATCGAATAGCAAGAGCAAGTGGGAAGATATTCTTGGGAATCTTGAAAGCCTAAGCGAGTCGCTGGGAAGAGATAGCTATGATACTCAGGGAATCAATAACGATAAGGGCAAACTTCGGCTTTTGAAACGAGCTGAGATATTAGTGAGTGCAAAGGCCGGGTTTTGGGCGTCAATGGCGGTGGAAGAACTGCACAAAGAAATGGAGTATAAGCTTCCCTTTCAAAAGAACGTTGATGCGTTTACCTATTTATCGAGACTACATTACGGGGCTCAAAACTACTTTCAATGCATCAGCTTAACTTCTCAACTCGCCTGGAGCGTGCCGCAATACTGGGAAAAGTATCCGGAACAGACGCTGCTTTTTTTCCCCGAGCCATTTTCAGATATTTTCTCGCGGCAAGCAACGGAGAGTGGTTTGGAAAAGGCATTGTTGTTGGCTATTTCGAGGCAAGAGAGTTCCTTTAGACCAAGCGTAAAAAGCTCCGCAAACGCGGTAGGTTTGATGCAGTTAATTTATCCAACAGCGGTTCGAGTGTCGGCAGAATCGGGGATTAGTGTTTCTGATTTAAAAGAAGTTAGCTTGATTGACCCAGAGTTAAATATTGCGCTTGGAAGTCGATATTTGAAAATGCTTACCCTAAGGTATAAGGGTTTTTTGCCGGCAGTATACGGGGCCTATAATGCGGGTGAGTCCGCCATGGATGCGTGGATTGCGCGAAGAGGTCACGATGATGTCATTAGTTGGATTGAGCTTGTCCCATTTGATGAGACGAGAGATTACATAAAAAACGTTTGGAGAAATCAAGTCGTATATGAAAAGCTCGATTTTGAGCGATCAAGGTCAAAAATGCGGGCAAAAATAGATTCTAGACAAAAGCACGCTCTGTAGTAATTTCTGATCGAGCCGTGGAAAAATTCTGGTTTCAAAAAACGGAGCTTGATCTGCTTCTGGGAAATTGAGAGAGTGGCGTGGTGGTCTTTGGCAATGCTTGAAGTTTGGTGTAGTGATCAACTTTTTGTGTTGTTTTGTTTGAAATTTCGTTAAATAGGGTTAGTGCCATGATTGAGAAAGTGCGTGAAATTATTGAGAAACATATTAATCCGCAACTAAAATCCCACGGTGGAAGTTGTAGTGTAGTAGATGTTAAAGACGGTATTGTAACCATTGCCCTTTCGGGTGGTTGTGCTGGTTGCCCCGGTCGTCAAGCCACTCTTTTAAATGGAATAGCGCCCGTCCTCAAAAATATGATCCCCGAAATCAAGAATGTGGTTTTAGGATAGTTTCATCAGCGGAATTTTTTTCCTACTATTTTTATTGCCAATAAACAGGTCGTTAAGGGTGAGTCTCAAGATCCTTACTTGGTCGATGTTGCCTACCTAAAGTTTTTTTTGATTCAACCGAGAGTTCATACAGAGATTGATTTTCTGTGATGTTACATGGAGGTTGGGGCATGAAAAAAACCATTGCTGTTTTGCTTATTTTCTTTTTTATAAGAGAGGCTTACGGGGAAAACCGCGCAGCTTCAACGCTCCCAAATCCTCCGAAAGTAAAACCTGTTCCTGAACGAGAAGAAATAAGGCCAGAAAGAGATATCCCTCCAGATTGCGATCGAATCAATTGGAAGGTCACGGGAACAAAAGATGGGGTAACTTTTGCGAAAGACTCGGCACCAATTTATTCTTTTGATGAGAATGGATTTGCCATATCTGCCGGAAACATTCCTATCGGAACGGAAGTGAAAATTGTTGGATTCAGAGTTTTCGGAAGAAAGATCTATTATGCACTAGCTGCTGAAAATCAGGGTAGCTCAACCGGTTCATCAGGAAAAGCCTCTGCAAGGGAAAGCGCTTCCTCAACTTTAACTTCTGGTAAAGCTAACCTTGTAAAATGGATCCCAGGGGTTCATTTGGAAGCATCTGGTTACAAGCCAGATGGCCAATAGTTAGACATTCGCTTTTTAAAACATGCTTTTAAACCAAGAAAATACAGCAGGTTACTAGAAACACAAATCTGGCATGCCAATTTCTTACGTAAAGTCGAACGGGTGTCGTAGTCATCCGTTTCAGGTAAGCCCAAGGCGGGCAGATGAAGTTGAGCGTTGTGTTGCTTAGGAAAAGGTGTTGAAGCTGAAAGGAAAAAGGACTGGATATGGATACTGCAGCCATTATTTTGAAGCATGATCTTGATCAAACGGTTATTGATGAACTCGAAAGCCTTCGCTTGGTTCGCTTATCGTTAGCTGAAAAACTTCTAAAGAATATTGATGGTACTAGAAACGAGCTAAAAAAGAGAGGCCTCGTTCCTCGTCTCGAAGCGGATTTTGATTCGGAAGACTTGAAAAAGGAACTTAAGCATCGTATCGATGTTTTAAAATTCCGCGTGGCTCAGAAAAACGTCGTTTTTGCGGATGAAATTGAACTTTATGCCAACCTGCTTGATGCAGAGGATGAGCAGAAATAACTTTTAGGGAGTCTTTTTTTCTCGCTTTGTGAGTAGCCGCAGGGCCTTTACTGGAGAAAGTTGGAGTCTCATAAGGCCGAATCCTGCAAAAAGAATAAAGATGGTTATTCCCTCAAGTAATACACTTGTTATTGACTGTTGTTTCAAAGTCCAGCTTTTAGGAAACATTTCCACCAGGGATAAGTTAAAAAGTTGGTGTGTTCCAAAAGCGAAGAGGGTGCCCAAAAGTAGGAATAAAATAGATCTCGAAATGCTTTTCCATTCGAACACCAAAGATTCATGACGCAGACCAAGAATCAAACAAAAAGCGTTAAATGTAAGAGAGATGGAGCTGGTAAAGGCGAGTCCCTGATGACCGAGATTTGCCATCTTCACTAAAATATAGTTCCCAAAAAAATTAATTAGTATGATTGCGAGGCTAACCCTCATAGCATACTTTGTTCGCTCTACGGCATAATAAAAAGGTAGCAATACTTTTATAAGTCCATATCCAATAAGCCCAAAACTATAAGCAAAAAGAGCCTTGGCAGTTTGTTCCGTGTCATGCAGCTGAAACTGACCATGTTCATAGAGGATGCGAATGATTGGGGTGGCATTGCACGCGAGGAAAACCAGCGAAGGAATCATGAGCCATAGGACAAGTTCGATGGCTCCTTGCAACTCCGAGGATACCTTAGCGTCCACTTTTTTGCCAGCAGCGTACATTGACTTTGCAAGAGTTGGAAGGACAACAGACGCAATCGCGACACCAAAAAGACCAATTGGGAGCTGTAACAGTCTGAAAGACGATCTAAGCCATGTAACAGAGCCGGGCTCAAGGCTTGTTGCAAAGTTTGTATTGACAATAATATTAATCTGTCCAGCACTTGCGGCAATTGCCATGGGAAACATTAGGAAAAGAATTTCTTTCAAATGTGGAGACCATGGGATTCTTGTTGGAAGATAAAGACCCTTTTTTAATATCGGTTTCCACAATCCCCAAAGCTCGATAAATATCTGCAATAGACCACCAAGAAGAACTCCAACAGCAAGTCCAGTAATTCTTGGTTCTGCGAAGAGATGTTCAATCCATAAGAATCCTGACGAGGCGAAAAGGTTTGAAAGAACAAGTGCTCCGACAATAAAGCCAACATTTCCGGCGACTGGGGCAATGGCGCTGAGAAAAAACCGACCGCGTTGATTAAGAGCGCCCATCGCAATAGCGCTAAGAATTGAAAGTAGAAGATAAGGAAATAAGAGCCGCGTCAAGCCGGTTGTGGTTTGGAGAAAAAAATCACCAGACGCACTTTTTGAAACAAAAAACGTATTAATATAAACGAGATAGGGAGCTCCTATCACGCCTAAAATACAAAGAAGGACCGATGCTAGAGTAAGAAAATATAGAGAATCAACAAAAAGTTTCTTAGCTTCCTCCTGATCCTTCTCCCAAAGGAAACTAAAGACCTTCGTAAACGAGCTCCCTAAAGCCCCCTCAGCTAGCATTTCGCGGAAAAGATTTGGGATCATAAAGGCGACAAAAAAAGCGTCCAGTAGACTGCCAGCTCCAAAAACCGCCAATATTATCATGTCACGGATAAGTCCCGTGATACGACTGATCAGGGTTCCAAATGTAAATAGAAAACTGGATCTGGCTATCACTCGAAAAATCTCCTTAACGACACTTCATCTTCCTATGAAAAGATTCCAGAATTATTCCTGCAGCAACGGAAACATTCAGTGATTCCAGTCGTTGTGGTTTTCCGGCTATGGAAATGATTCGGTCACAAAGCTTTTTAGTGTGTTGCGATAGACCCCTGCCCTCTGATCCAAAGACCAGAACAACCTGATCATAAAATCCAGCGATTCCATCAAAAGGTTCCCCCGCCATATCAGAACCCAAGATCCAGTACCCTCTTTCCTTTAGTTCTCCAAGTAAACGCGCAATATTGGTAACTTCCACAAGATCAGTTAGGGAAAAACCGCCCTGTGCGCAAGCGACGGAAGCCGTTGTTAAAAGGACCTGCCGATCTTTTGGAACAATCACATTCTTTATTCCGAAAAACGCCGCCGTTCGAATAATCGCACCAAGGTTTCTTGGATCTGTCACATGATCAAGACAAACGAGAATATTATTTCCATCGGATATATTTGATTCCTGGAGAAAAGCCTTTTCCCCAATAGGCCAAACGGAAACTTCTGTGACTATGGGGGAGCTAAATGACATTTTTACGTTTTCCAACGTTGCTTCATTTAG
>CAILAO010000895.1 GCA_903832105.1 uncultured Pseudomonadota bacterium
GAGTTCGGATATCTTAACGGTGTGACAAGCGCGATCCAGACCCAGCTTAATGGAAAAGTCGTGGGGCCAACTTCAGCTACCGACAATGCCATTGCCCGATTTGATGGTACTACTGGAAAAATCGTGCAAAATTCGGGTGTCGTGATTGATGATTCTGGTAAAGTCGGCATTGGGACTGCGAGTCCGCTGGAAAAATTTGATGTCAATGGAAACATTCAGTTTGGCGATTACATCTTGTCAAGCAGGGGTAGCAGCGGAGGGTACTTTGGTAAAGGAAGCGTTCTCATATCGGGTGGCGGCACCGCAGATACAGGCATTCTCACTTCTGGAAACATACTGTTTGGTACAAACGCCGGGGCTGGAAATTATGAGCGCATGAGAATCACGACCGGCGGCAACGTTGGTATTGGTACGGCAAGTCCGAGTTCGCCACTTACTGTTAGTGGCGTTATTGAATCGCAAAGCGGCGGTATAAAATTTCCCGATGGCACTACTCAGAATTCTGCGGCCGTTTCGAGTAGTATAACAGCTCGATCAACGATCGGAGGGAGATTAACGCTTAGTTCAGGTATACCGGTCACCACAAACGACATGATCGGTTCGGGCACGATTTACTATACTCCTTACATCCATGACCTCATTGGACTGTATGATGGCGTAACGACTTGGCGTCTTTTCACGTTTGTCGACATGTCTTTATCTCTCAGCGGACTAACCTCTGGAAAAAATTATGACGTGTTTATCTATAACAATAGCGGGACACCATCTATCGAGCTGGGAACAGCTTGGACTAGTGATACACTTCGCGCTACCGATCTCGTGAGACAAAACGGCATACTCGTTCAATCAGGAAACTCGACAAGGCGATATTTGGGAACGCTTCGGGCAACCAGCTCGTCAACTACCGAAGACAGTAAAGCAAAACGATTTTTATGGAACTACAATAATCGCTTGCCACGAATCCTACGCGTGCGTGAGAGCACAGTAAGCTGGGAATATTGCACCAATGCCGCTCGACCTGCAAATAACAACACAGCAAATCGAGTTGAAATACTGTCTGGCGATCCAGGTCTTCGCCTTCGACTTCATGTTACTGCCTATGCCTACAAAAGTAACGTGGGCTCTCATTCAGTGTTTTTGTCCGAGGACAGTATCTCATCAAATGTAGTTTCAACTGGCGGATTTTCTTATTTCTCCCTCTATAGTGATCTATATGCCGATCTGACACGCATTCCAGTCATGGGGTATCATTATTACCAGTGGGGAGAGTATGACAACGGAGCCTGCACAACATTCTACGGTGGCGCAGCTGATACCGCCTACGGTATAGACGGCGAATTTGACGGATGAATTACAATTGTGGCTTCTTGGGACGGACACGCAGAAAAAGCTCAATGAACTTGGAGGAGATATGGATACTTTCTACAAAGGTTTAGCAATAACATTCTTCTTCGTTGGCACTATCGGACTTGCGCCTTTTTCTCATGCTGAAGAATACAACCTGTCTTACGGAGCCCGCCTAACCGAAGCAAACGGTGCGCCAATTCTCGGTCAAGATGGAAAACTTGATCTTGAAGTCAGTTTTTATAATGCGGGTTCTGGTGGCTCATCGATTGGGCCGAGCCCCATTTTGTTTGCCGGGACTAGCATCGCAGAAGGCGTTTTTCAGCTCAGCATCACCCTAACACCAACAGATTTTCATCAGGTGTTTCAAGATCCCTCGACGCCGGTTTATATCGAAGTCAAAGATGTAAAGAGCGGCGCTGTTTTTCCAAGGCAGCATTTCTCAGTGATTCCATTCGCTTTAAAAACTCCGATCGATAATGACACTATCGTTTATAATGGCGATGGGAAACTCACTGTCGGATCAAGCGTCGGCACGGTCAAACAAGTCACGGCAGGAAGCGGGCTCACTGGCGGCTCTATCACAGATTCTGGAACCATCACTGTCGATACAGGAACAACCGGAAATAAAATCGTTCAGCTTTCCGACGGCAAACTTCCTTCAGTGGACGGAAGTAACCTCTCAGGTGTCAATGCCGAGAAACTTCAAACAAGAAGTGTTTCAGCGGCAGTACCAGTATCAGGACAGGTCTTAAA
>CAILAO010000896.1 GCA_903832105.1 uncultured Pseudomonadota bacterium
AGGCGTGAGCGAGTTGCCTAATTCTTGGCTTACTTGCACCCTAGGTGACGTCATCAACTATGGCTCGACCCAGAAGGCGGAGCCGAGCGAGATACCTGATGATGCATGGATTTTGGAGCTTGAGGATGTTGAAAAAGACACTTCAAAAATTTTGCAACGACTGACTTTCAAACATCGGCAGTCGAAGAGTACAAAGAGCCGTTTTGAAGCGGGAGACATACTCTATGGAAAGCTGCGGCCATATCTGAATAAGGTGGTTCGCGCGGATCAAGGTGGATACTGCACGACCGAGATTATTCCGATAAAATCCAGTGAAATGATTGAAGGTTCTTATCTGTTTCACTGGTTTAAAACTCCAACTTTTATCGACTACGTTACATCTGTCAGCCACGGTTTAAACATGCCTAGACTGGGTACCGACGCTGGCAAGCAAGCCCCTTTTGTACTTGCGCCCCTCACCGAACAAAAGCGTATCGCCGACAAACTCGACGCGGTGCTGGCGCGGGTGACTGCCTGCCGCGACCGTCTTGAACGCATTCCCGCCATCCTCAAACGCTTCCGCCAATCCGTCCTCGCCGCTGCCACTTCCGGTAATCTAACCGCCGATTGGCGCACAGAAAATAATATTACCGGCTCATGGGTGGAAAGCACATTGTTGGATTTGACCACCAAAATTACTGATGGTGAACACATTACCCCTAAGCGTTCCTCCAGTGGGAAATTTCTGTTGTCTGCTCGAAATATCCAGAATGGCTCTATTGCACTGGGAAATGTCGACTATGTAGATGATCTTGAATTTGATCGAATTCGGCGGCGGTGTGACCCCAAAATTGGAGATGTCCTTCTGTCTTGCTCGGGAAGTGTAGGGAGAGTGGCAATGGTTGATCAAGATAACTGCTATGTGATGGTGAGAAGTGCGGCAATGATTCGTCCGCGTAAAGAACTGCTTCACACCACATACTTGATGTATTGCTTGCAGAGTCCGAACCTTCAGGCGCAAATAGAAGAAAAGTCGAAGGCAACAGCCCAAGCAAATATCTTTCTTGGAGCGATAAAAGGGCTGGTTCTACCCCTGCCGAAACTTCTTGAGCAAACCGAAATCGTCCGCCGTGTCGAGTCACTGTTCGCCCATGCCGACCATCTCGAAGCCAGCTACGCCGCCGCACGCACTCAGGTCGAAAAGCTCACCCCGTCCACCCTCGCCAAAGCCTTTCGTGGCGAGCTTGTGCCGCAAGACCCGAATGATGAACCTGCTAGTCAACTCTTGGCGCGAATCAAAGCATCTAGGCCAGATAAAGGCAGCAAAAGAACTTCGGAAAAAGTAAGGTAATGAGTTCGTATCTCCCATCATTTTCTGGGAAAGATATTCCTAATACTATTTGGAATTCTGAAGTGCTCCATCTTCCTCTGCCGCTATCGACAGCTCACAAGGACTTTCTAACTGAGAAGGGCTGGATAAGTGCGTATCAGCCCAGTCTTGTTGGTGGCGTCGGCGGCCTGTCCGTTGAGGATGCACAAAGTCACGTTATAAATCGCTTCCTAAATTCGGCTGCGCGTATGCAGTTCGTCTGTGCGGATCCAAATGATAAGCAACCAGAAGTACGCGACATGGTTCTTGATCAGCTTGGCGACGGGCATATTTATTTGCTCGATTTGGCGGCTGGAAATGGTGCTGGAACGCTCGCGATGTTATCACTCTTATGTGAACTGAGAGAGCAAAAATCCATCCCGAAGTTGCCGCTAAATGTAGTCATCGTTGGCGTGGATTACTCTCCGGAGGCGCTCAATTATTATGCAGAGTTGCTGGAAAAAGTTCGGCCATGGCTTGAAAAAAACGGGATTAGTATCTCTTTGAGTCTTTCTGTTTGTGACCTCACGGTGAGCGGTGAATTTAGCGAAGTGGTGGAGTCTTTCTTTGATGATGCAAAAAGACAAAATGTAAAACGATTTATGTGTGTGATCTCGGCGCTATCTGGAGCAGGTAAAGATGGCTTGGAGCAAATGCATGATTCACTCAAAATTGCCGCCGCCGGATTGAGTAATAAGAAACGAAGCAGTTCGTGGTTGTGGGTTGAGCCTTATGTGGGTAAATCATGGCCAACTAAATTTGCTGACTCTATACGACTGATTTTGAAAAAGGTACCGTTTAAGTTTTTTAAGAAAGGGGATTCATATGACATTCAGGTTCAAAA
>CAILAO010000897.1 GCA_903832105.1 uncultured Pseudomonadota bacterium
CGCTCCGCATTTTTGGTCATATGCCCAAACGTGGTAGAAAAGACGTGTGTGATCGTAGTTGCACAATTCGTGGCGAATGACAGAGCTTCGTCAGTCCATTTCGCACCATCCGGGTCTCGCAAGAGCGATGGTGGTACATCGAAGCCAAAATCAAACCACTCAAAGATTTTAGCATCCGCTTTGGCTTGCAGACCGATGCATCGAAATGGATAGGTCACGAATTTTTCACTCATGGTCAGTGCAGAAAATTGAGACAGAAAACAAGGACGCATAGTTCGATCATTGTTTTGATTTTGAAGGAAAAATCCCGTAAACTCGCGCCATGTTACTCTGCCTCGCTGTGCTTTTATGGTCTTTGGTTTGTCATCGCTTTTCTTTTTTAACGTCGCCGGTCTACGCCTGCGCTTGGTGTCTTCCGACCTGGTAGGGAGTTTGTAAGCAACAAATGGGTCTTTCCAAATAGGTGCCTCATCAAGTACACTCTCGCCCATCCGAAAAGTGATTGTTCTAACGCCCCATTCGCTGAATTGTCCTGACCGCGAGCAAACCATGTTGAGCTTTTCAGGATGCAATCGTACTTTGCGTGCAGGAAAAGTAAGACCATGCAAATAGCCAACTTCACTCAATTGGCCGTGTTCTTTGAAACTCATCCCTTGATGTTTCTTTTTGCTTTCTTGCACTATCACTGGAACAGAACGTTTCCACCAAGCCAAATCATTTTTTGTTTCAATATAATCATCTTGTAACCTCGTCGAACTGATCAACGAAGTTGCGAGACTATCAAACACTGTTACGCCACCTGGCAGCAAATAAACTGGCGGAGGTGCGCCATTAATTGAAGGCATAAACTTTCCACCTCCACCTCCAGACGACATGAACGCAGGCATGATTATAAGTCCGCGCGCAACTGACGCAGGTGAAAGAACTTGTTCCTTCTCGGAACCATGGCGATAGAGCGTTACTTCTGTTCCAGAGGGTATCTCAGGAAATAAGCGTGATACTGTAGTCTTATCCTTTTGCTCCTCTTTTGTCTGAGGAATCAGAGGCAAATCCGCACTTTGCAAAAATGGCTTATCTTCAGAGAACAAATCAAAGCGATCAGCGTATTGCATCCCAAATTGCTCAAGCTTGTCGGTAGGGAACTTGCCATCTTTCCATAAGTGTTCAAGATCACAGTTTTCTTGCGGATTTAACGCGTCTTGCAAAATTGCAGTGAGAATACGATGAACACCGACAACGACCAACGGTGAAGAATCATAGATAGCATTGTATTCGTGCGCATTCACTAATGTATCTCGAATACTTAGCTGAGTCACCTTACCATCGCGTTCTAGGAAAATCCACGGCTCTGTCCATAAATTGAAGGTTGGTTTATTTTCATTCGGCTTTGGCATTTAATTTGCCCTCCTTTTCAATCACCAAACCCAATTGCGGATCAAGAGAAATGTGAAGAATTCTACCTTCAAAATTAAGTTCCGTTTTACCATCATAAAGCCACAGCGGGTAATAGCCTTTTAGCAATTCAGATTCCTTGAACAACCGTGTAACGTCCTTATCCCCATTGTCCCGAATCGCCTGAATCGCTTCGTAATTACTAGTCCGTAAATTGCGCTTTAACAATTTCCGCTGTGTGTCCAATAAGGCTACTTCATTGACATTAATTCTGTTATTTTCTCCAGTCAAGTAGGCAAAATCGCCATTACGTTCAATGGGAATCACATTCAAAGTTTCTTCTCCCAGACGCGTCTGGGCCACAATCCAATCAGCACGATTTTCATCTTCCTCAAAGGTGGTCCGCGTTGCAGCGTTCTTCGCAAACGAATCACGCGGATGTGGTGCAGGGAGCAAGCGTTGTTTCGCTTCTCTAAGGGCGATAGCTTGCTTGGTTTGTAATTCTCCCCATGCCTCATACAACGGACTTTCCTTAGATGGCGGTTGGTCGGAATATACCGTTTCAATCAGACTGCGATAATCTCGCGGCAGATGAATCTGTGTCCTTCCCGTAAGGGTTATTAGAGTTTGGCCTATAATATATTTGGCATAGATATTACGATCAGTGCCAGGTTTTAAGTTGCCATCCGGGCTTATCTCAAAATTCACATATAAACGCGGTATATTATGC
>CAILAO010000898.1 GCA_903832105.1 uncultured Pseudomonadota bacterium
AAGGCGATTTCCTGTTCCGTGAATTGAAAAAGCTTCACCTTACGGTTCTCGAAAACTTCTCGGATAATATACCATTCCCCGCTTTCGGGTGACTTTTTCCAATATAGGATTTTCCTTCCCTTGTCAGAGAAAAATTGATCCCCCCGGAAAACTTGATTCATGATACTAATTGCGTAACGCGGGTGCGTAATAACGCGAAGCGTGTCACCCGCAGCCTCCATCCGTTTGTATTGAGAAAATACACGTTTCTTATATGCTTTATAGGCTTTGATATCACCCTTAGAACCAAAAAAGACCTTGTCATAAAAACTGATATAACTATCAAGTTTTCTCGCATTCCAACTGGAAAGCCAATCCTGAGTTCTTTTGGTAACTCGCTCCCATTCCTCTTTCCGGTTAACATTCGTAGCATCATCAGCAATCACAACAACACCCTGGTGAGGCTGCAACCAATTAGTCAGTTTTTCAATGTCTCGATTAAAAAAGGCGACACAGCCCTCTGTGACCCGAGATGCTTTGATGCGCTCATCATCTCCCGCACCGTGAAGCCAGATCCCGTGACCTGTCTTGCCAAGCATTGAATCAACCGGATTAGGAAAGTCGATAGGAATAGCTTTCGGCCCATACTTGTCAGGAAGCGAATCGCCATCAATAATCTTGCGCGTAAAATAAATACCCTCGGGAGTTTTATTGTCACCTTCAACTTGCTTATCACCTTCAGCTTTCCCAACCGCGATTGGGAACGTCTTTAAAAGTTTAGGGAACTGTTGCGGCTCAGGCCATGCCACGAGGTCCGCATGAAGGTTCTTTTTATCAACAACCAAGATGATCATTTCAGGAGCTTGGCCGCTCTTTTCCGTGATTTTTGTTGATTCTTCCGCAAAAGCGCTAGCGCGACAGGAATTGCAAATTAGAAAAAAGAGCATCCACGCTTTAATAATAAGCGAAACGACTGGAGGCAATGAAAAAATCTTGTGCATATTATTAATGATGTCTTAAATTATTAAGAATCTCAAGATTTATCTTTATAAGGTTCAAGCAATTTCAACAAAATGTCAAAATCATTTGGCCGGGGGGCAGAGAATTCCATGTGCTCCCCGGTTATAGGGTGCGAAAATTCTAATCGTTCTGCGTGAAGCATCTGGCGAGAAAGCGCGAGGCACATAGACCTAACATCAGCTTTAAAATGATGGGGTAACTCATGCGATTTGTTGTATGTCTGGTCCCCTAAAACAGGCATCTTCAAATCATTTGCGTGAATTCTGATCTGATGAGTCCTTCCTGTGAACAATTTAATTCTGGCGAGGGTTAAACGCGAGCCATAAGTATGAAGCCTGGCAAATAGCGATTTGGAATACCTATAACCCTTTAATATATTTAAATTTTCAACGCCCTGCGGTCGCCGCTTAGTTTGGGATCGCAGCTCAAATTCGGACGTCGTTATCGACGAAAATTTAAGGCGGCATTTGGGGTCACGGAAGAGATAGCTTTCATGAATTTTTTGCGCCTCCTTCATAAATCCGTCCAGCAATGCTATGTATTCGCGGCCTGCAGACTTCTCCGCAAACTGTTTAGAAAGTTCAAGGTGAGAGCGTTCATTTTTTGCACAGACGAGAACTCCCGTTGTGTCTTTATCAAGTCGATGAACGATGCCTGGGCGCAAAACTTGTGTCGAACCTCTCCCCAGGTGATGCAATATTCCCTGTACCAAGGTCGGTCCCGTTTCGCCCGCTCCGGGATGAACGACGACTCCTTCGGGTTTATTTAGAACGATCACATGATCATCTTCAAACAAAATGGCGAGTTTCATCGAAACTGGTTCTAGCACCAGAGGTTTCTGCAGAAGATCCATCGGAACCGGCAGACGAACAATATCGCCCCCTTTGACGACCTCACTTGCCTTAGCCACGAGGTCGTTAAGAAAAACCTTCCCTTCTTTAAAGAGTTTTTGAAGCTTTGATCTGCTCAGAGCGCATGTTTCCAGTCCCTCTACCCCAAAATCTTCAACATCACCATGCTGCGAAAACTTGCGTGTCAAAAAAACATCAATGCGAGAGGCGGCTTCCTCGCTCTCGACAGTAAATGAAAAAAGATCACTTTTCTTTTGAATCACGATGTTTTTACTTTTTGACTAGCTGCTCCCGGTCCTTCATTCTCTCGATGTAAGCTTGCGCTAGCTTGTCAGCATCTTTAACACCAAGATATCGAAGATAGGCTACAATTGAACCTTTTGCATAGACCGTTTGTGCCAGGTGCTCAAATTGATCAGTCTCGAAATGATAGATGCGATCAATCAGCATCTTCGTTCTATCTCGCATTTCTTCCGCAGTGACCCCCGCCGCCTCCCTCAGTGTTCGAAGAAGGTTGCCGTTGACTATTGGGGTCTCGGCAATAATGGCAGCCATTTTTTCGCGGGCTTCTTCTGAAGAAGCTGACTTAGCTGTAATGCTGACGATGGGCTTCGTTATTGTAAGCTCTGGGGGAGAATGCGGTTCGTCCTGGGATTTTCCCGTGTTCGACGCACTCCGATGCGTATGGAGATCGCTACGTTCTGTTTGTCTTGCGTCACCATACTTTGTTTCACGCATCGTCGTTTCTCGTAAAAAGCCTATTCGCTCGTGATATTTCTCAAGCTCACTTTGGGTTGTTTGATTTGCGGACATGTGCCAACGCTCTATTCTTGAAGGGCCCGTCATTTCTCGCGTCATGCCTTCAGGTCCTTTTATAGATTCCTGCAAAGCCACACCTAAAGAGGGGTCACAAGGCTCGTTGAGGTGAGTGTCATGCATCTTACGCTTCTGGGGATTTTGCAGGGTCGCGTAGGCTTCCTCGATAAGCGCCCGATTTTCCTTCACTCCTTCACCTTCCATGATCGAATATAGCGCAGGACTATTCCCGTCAAAGGTCGCTTTCAACTGGGTGTATGCCGATCTAATCTGTGCGAGGGATGCTCCCCTTGATACCCCAAGGACTTCGTAATAATTCGGAAGAAACAAAGCGTCATCACTCGGAATTGATAGAGGAAGAACTTCTCCCTTTTCAGTCTCTGGTAGGTCTGTCATGAACCCTGCCTTTCTCAGATACGGGTGTTACAAATCTTCATCGCCACATCGCTGATTCGTTTCGCTAAGAGAGAGTGAGGAAAATCAGCTACAAGCAATTTTTGATTTTTAAGAGATTTCCACGCAACATCATCATAGTTAAAAAAACCAAGGTACCTCGTCAAAAAGCCGAAGTAGTTTTTACAGATATGTTCCATTGACTTACCAACGTCAATATCTTTCTGACAGCGCGCCTGGTTAAGAACGAGTCCGATTTCACGGCCTTGAAGCATCCTAAAGATTTTATTGGCTAATAAGGGATATCTTTTGGCCAGTAATCGAAGTCGCCCCAGGTAGCCGCCTTGCCCTAAAACGGACGCCATCTTTTCGGATGTTAAAAGCTCTTTAATGGCATTGATTTGCTCATCCGGCATCATAAGTTGCCTTGCCGAGTTACTCACAAGATGCCACAAGACAGCCTTGAGAAACATATAAGCATTCTCAATAGATGTTGGCTCAGGCAGGACCACTATGACCCCAGAATGCGCAGCAGCAAAGAAATCAATGGTATGCTGATGAATGCCTGCACCAAGATCAAGAATGACACAGTTAACACCTAAGTTCTTCCGGGCGAGAAGAATTCCCTGCCAAACGTGGTGAAAGAGGTCGCCTGTCCAATTGGAATAAATATGCCAGGCATCTTCCCGAGATCCGGGAATAACCCGCACACCTTTGAACGACGTGGGAAGAGCAATTTCTTGAAAAAGGGTCCCATTGTCCTCATATCGAGGATGGAGCAGATCCGAGAGTGTTCTTTTGGGCATGCCCAGACCGAAGTAGGTATGAAGATTCGCCCCACCGATGTCAAAATCAACAACAAGAACCTGATTACCAGCCTGCGCCAGTTTTGCGGCTAGATTAGCGCTCACCATTGTTTTGCCGACACCACCCTTTCCGCCGCCAACAGCTATAATGTAGGGAACTTCATTCGTTGGTATCGTAACGTCAAACGGAATGCCAAGTCTCCAATCTTCAAAACGCCTTGGAGTGAGCAAGTCCCTTTTTTGAGTGACCATTGGAACAGTCGGAGGCGTAATACTATTGTAAGGGCGGTTCGCCATATTAGGTTGAGTCGTTAGAGTTGTATTCGTCTCTGTCACCAAAGGATCCTTGCCGCTAGAAAAATATTGACTGAACTACTTTTCCGAGTGTCTTAAAATGGCAAAAACGGGCCATTGTCAAAAAAAACTACACTTTTGCGATTTTCATTCCTACTATAATACAATCCTAGGATATTTTCTAATTTTCAGTTTTGTTGCCAATATTTCCGTAACCCACAAAGAATAGAAATTTTTAACCTCAGATTTTCGAAAAGACCCAAAATTTAAAAAAAGCACCAATGTAAAGTTTTTTTACACCCCTGCCGAACGAATAAGCACTACATCAATTTCGGGTTCACCAGTATCGAAGTGATGTAACGCTTGGTTATTCGATACAGATAGCCCGATTCCAAAACAAGGAGGTTTTTTATGTTAGCAGGGAAACGCCGAATCCGCTTGATCGGGCTTACGGGAGTATTTTTCGGATGTTTTGTTTGGACATCCTTTGTGTTTGGTGGAAACGCATCTCCCATTGCATCGAAAACACTCGCCAGCATCCCTATTAAGGAAATGAATCTCGAACAGCCTGGAGGATGGACTATTCATCAGAAGGCGTTCAACAGCGATGTTTATATCTTCGGGTTCGCAAAAGAAGGTGAGTTCGTCACCATCTTTGCGAAAAAAGGCACCGGGATGGACATGAAGAAATTGTTCGTCAACGGATCGACAATCGAAAAAGACGTGGCTGACGTTCGTCTCGGCTCGCGCGTTTGGAAGATTCTCGAAACCTCAAAAACTCGCAGTGGCGGAGGAGACCAGCCAGAACCAGGACCAAGTCCTGATGATCCTGAAGAGGAAGAAGATAATTCGGACAACGATAGTGATAATCCAGACGACCAAGACTCCAAGATTTTTACGAGTAATGCCGAGGCAAAAGTCTTCATTACATCTTTCCTCTTTGAGTTGAATGGTTACACCTACTACGGCTATTCCCGTTCCAGCGATCGCGCAAAAGCCATGGATAACGTCACAACTTTCTTAAAAGTCCTCAACTAATAAAAGGAGAATGACCATGAACATGATCAAAATATTTAGCGTCGGCGCCCTCGTTGCTAGTTCCACGTGGTTTATCGGTTGCGGAAGAGGTGATGACGCATCAAGTGACCTTGCCTCTCTCACAGATTCTGATTATACGGGCAAAAAATATTACTTGGGATTTGGGGAGAACGAGACACGGCCCAATATGGCGAATGAAATCAAGTACGATATTCTTCACACACACAACATTTTTACCGCCAAAATCGGCGGAGACTACATTGGAAAGACTCTGATTCATGATGA
>CAILAO010000899.1 GCA_903832105.1 uncultured Pseudomonadota bacterium
GTCATTGATCATGAGTGTCTTTGAAACAGGGCTCCACTCTCCTTTGACTTCCATGGATAAGGGCATGAGTCCCACAATGCGGCTATTTAACAGTAAATGGTTGAAACTAAACTTCGAACTGTAAAGTTTGGCATTAAAGGAAAGATTGCCGGTTTCTTCTCGATAGATGGCAACGTCTCCTTTCAAAAATTGGACATCTGCAGCAGGGAAATACTGTTTTGCAAATTGCTGGACAAGGACTGGAAGGGATGATGCCTCAATGCTAGCCGTAAGTGTTGATAGATCTTTAGGAATGGTGCCACGGATAAGCCAGGCATGACCGGATTTTTTGTTCGGCTTTTTTGCTGTGAATGCGATGGACCCGACCTTTGTATTCAAACTGAGTGAACCAACGAGATCTTTTTCGATGATGTCACTATTTTTCTTAATGAGTCCGACTCGGAACGTGAGCTTTTGCTTCGCAGACTCGAATAGTGCTCGTACTCCCTCGAAACGGAAAGCATCGAGACCTTCTTGATCGGTCAATACTATCGTGGAGTTCTTTATGGATATTTTTGGAGGGAAAAGAGCAAACAGGCCGCTCCCACCGATTAAAGCGCCTGGCTTTTTGTCACCAGGAATGGCTCCCGTCTGCCCTTGTAAAAGTTTTGTAATTTGGTTGATCTCCGTTTTTATATAGGCATTTTGAATGGAGACTAGTAGCGGTCGTCCAATGGAGCCTTTGAATGGATTTAAATTAATGTCGCAGTGAACTTTACTAAAAGTCGTTGGAGGTGAGGTGCCTATCGACAGGTCTTCAATATCAACGTATCCAAAACCGACGTTGAAGTTTTTGAAAGAAACGGCTAGTCCAGACTTTTGACTGGCCTGGTTAAGGATCTTCTGAAAGCGTTCTTCCAATGACTCTTTAATCTTCAACTGGAACAGGAGTGTTCCTAAGAACGCCAATCCGAGGAATGGAGCCCCTATCCACAGAAAGATCTTCATACCTTTATTATGGGTCAATGCCATGTGAGATCTGCTTTTCTTGAAGATTATTATTTAAAACCGACTATATGATATCGAGACTAAGCTTGATTGAGTGTGAAGGACCGAGCTCCTGAAAGTCTCATATAAATTCTATCAAAATTCTTAAGGTGTCAAAAGAGTGGGCGGTTTTCAAATAGCATGCAACCCGTCGATAAGATAAACAAATAAAAATATTCTAAATTTTGGCACAAATCCACCGATCCAGTTAGTGGAAGCTGGGGCTGGTGGCTGCAGCCAAGTTTCTAATGAATAGCATCCCATGTTCACATTCGGAGAATCGATATCATTAGAGGAATCTACCGCAGTGAAAGGGGGGTGAGATATGGGATTGCCTGCATTTAAGGAAAGACGATTTAGCCGACGTAGGCTGACGGGGCTCCTTCCTGGCCGCTTGATCATGGGTCAGACGAGAAAGGATTTGGTCTGTAAGCCGGTTGACGTTTCCGAGCATGGATTAGGTATTTTGAGTGCCGACCAAATCGCGAATGGAACACTCGTTGTGCTAGTCTTAAAAAATCGCGAAGTAATGCTTCAAATCGCTTGGGGGCAGCAGGATTTCGGCAAAAGGGATCTCTTCAGGTATGGTCTGGTTTGTAAAGAGCAACAAGAGAACCTTGAGACGATTTTTGAAAACGCGGGCTGCTTCAAGCAATAGTTTTCTAGACAAGTGACCCGCGTCGAAGCCTCAATCAAGCTTTGCCGTGGGTCAGGTACTCCTTCCCAAGAAGTTCAAATCAAGACCAACATCTGTAATTTTTTTTTCTCCCGGGTGTAAAAAAAATTCCTTGTCCGCGTGTTGAAGGGATGAAATTCCGTGAAACATCTGTGTTGCAACAGTTGTGGGCATGATTTTATCGCAGCAAAAGCAAAA
>CAILAO010000900.1 GCA_903832105.1 uncultured Pseudomonadota bacterium
GGCAGACGTGACCTTATATACCAAAAAGCCTATCTGTGAGTCACCTTTTTTGAGAAGGAACCATATTCTCGTCGTGCCACAGCCTTGATCGCGTTTTGACGTTAAAAAATTCGGGTTATAATCTAGTGATATCAATATGTCATGTAGAGATCCCATCGCTTCGCTCGTGTTGCGAGGAGCGAAGCGACGTGGCAATCTCGACGCAACATACTGATATCACTAGATCCCATCGGCTGCTGTCGCAGCCTCGGGATACGACTCTATTTTGTTCTTACCTTTTGCGCTCCCAAGGTCAAGATAGTGAAATTGGAGCGTCTCTTTGGTGTTAGTCTCGTGTTAGTCCTGCCGTGAGATTGGTATGAAGTCACGGTACTGGGTAGCCTTTGCCTACGTATGAATTTTGCAGATTCACAAAATAAAAGAAAAATTGCAAAAAAAATTCGCGATAGATAATCGAAGCGAAACTAAGTCACAAACAAAATCTTAGAACCCTTTAGAAGCCAATATGGAGCGTGGTACAATAGATTGAGGATGACCGAGATTCTAACTTAGATTTTGTTTTTTAAGGAGGAGTGAACTATGAAAAAGTGTTTTCTTTCATTGCTTTTTTTGGCGAGTTTCGCATCGGCGGCGGCATTAGCTTCTGATGAAGCCTTCCCGCCCGACAAAAACATTGATCTGCTAAAACTTGACGGAACAAGTTTAAAGCTTACGGATCAGTTCAAAGGCCAATACATCGTGTTGGATTTTTCCGCTCCGTGGTGTAGTTACTGCGTTGAATTAGGACACTCGCATGATAGCAACCCTGATATTCAGTCCATGTTTAACGGCGAAAAGTGCTCGTTTGCGACTCTTGTTTTAAAACGAGAACTTCAGGAATGGGTGAACATATTTACCGCCGGTGGATTCATGGCTGTGAACTCATTTGGAGTAGGAGCGACGCTTAAAACGATCGCGGGCAAGTTCGGCTTTACCCTAGAGTACATTCCCAGCCTCTTAGTGATCGACAGGGAAGGCAAATTGGTCGCCAGCAAGGTGGGAGAGATGCCATCGGAAGTTGAGCAACTTTGTAGGTAGCATTTTAGAGTCTTTCGGAATAGACCGCTAGTATAGTTCTTAATCAAAATCAAAAAGGGGGGGCGTCGTGACGAGACGCACCCCCTTTTTTTTCTGCCATCCAGAAACCCCTAATATCCCATTGAAGTCATGGCTGAAATAGCTTAATAAGATACTAGTGTACCATTTCTACGGATGTGATTTCCAAAACTATTGTGAGGAGGAAGATTGATGAACATTCGTTTGGCTTTCGGTTTTGTTCTCGTGGCGATCTTTAGTATGGCGACGGCAACGGCAATGGCTGTTGAACCAGACTTTCAGATCTGGCAGACTTTTTTGGGCTATTCATCTGTTGGTCAAGAAACCAAGGTCACGGGTAGCGAAAAAACTAAGCAAGAAACAACTAATATCGAAACTATGCCGGACTCTTTGACCCTCATGGCAGCACTTAAGCCCGTTGTTTTATATGCTAAGCCAACGGCTCCAAAGTCCCCGATTGGCATCGGATACACGGGAATTTCCAACCTTGAAGTTGGCGCCTATATTGGTCTTAATTCAGTCGATGTAGATAAGCCTAAGACGAAAGAGTCGGCACTTGATTTCTCGGTTTATGCAACGTACTCCCTTGAGTTAAAATTTGGCACCGTGGAACTCACCTTAATTCCTGGGATGTCTTCTTCTTCTGATGAGACGGAGATTATAGTGAGCAATAATTTGCCGGGTGAAATGAAGACGAAAACAAACGGGACCACGATCGAGTTTGATGCTGAACTGGTACGCGCCTTGGCTAAAAATCTCGATTATGTGGGCGGCATCGCGATCGTGAGTGAGTCTTTTAAGTCCGAGGTGAATGACGTTGTTGCCGGAACAAAGGAAACGACGAACGTTACCACGATGATATTAGGGCTTAAGCTCGCAGCGCTTCGTTATAAGTTTTAAAGTGCTAAAAATGATCTTAAATAGAGCGCCACTCTTTCAACACACAAGTACAAGTAAAATAAGTTGCATGACCGTATGAAAGATTATTTCAGAGCGAAAGGGATGAAGGGCTTTATTTTTCTTTTTTTGGGGGGGCTCGCCATCCTTGCCTTTCTCACACCCTCAGATTTCGTGTGGACTCTTAAACTTCACGAGCAATACTTGAACCTTTGGCCGCATTTTGCCTCTTTTATGAAGCGCAGTTTTTTTGAGGGGGAGTGGCCAGGAGGGAGCGATGTTGGCATTTTATTCGGAGTTGCGGTCTTGGCGGCGTACTTTCGTGCGATCCGAAAACAAGCTTTAAGCAGCAGATGGAGACCGGCAATCGGTTATTTGACTTTTGTTGTTTTGACAACTCCTGTTATCATTCATTCCCTAAAATTGATCGCTAACCGACCGCGTCCCCACTTCTATCCACCATTTTTTCCTTGGTATGATGTGACGTCTTTTTTTTGGTCGTTTGAGGTTGCTAAAAGTAGCTTTCCAAGTGGGCATGTGGCGTCGGCGGTGATCCCCTTATCATTGGCATACGTTTTGTTCAGACATTTGCCGTCGTGGAAGAGTCGTCTGGCAGTTGTCTTATTTAGTGTTGCAATATTGCTCCACACGGGATTTATGGGTATTGCACGAGCAATGACTTGGGACCATTGGCTTACAGATTCTTTTTCGGCTGCTATGATTGTCATTCTTCATCTTCACGCATCATACTACTGGATTTTAAAGGTGGAAGAGCAAGAGCAGATGAGCTCTTTTTTAGCGAAAGTGCAGCAATTTAAAAGATTTTGGGAGCTTAAACTTGTGGCTTTTTGTTTGATTTCATCCCTTGCTCTGGTGACTGGAACTCTCATTTTAAGGGGCTTTTGGGATGTTCCGCCCTTCTTGCGGGAGGGCGGTTTTTTGGTGTTTTTACTAATTTTCGGCTTTGGATTGTGGTGTTTTGCCCGAGAAAGAGCTGTTTTTTTTAAAAAATGTTACGAACAGGAATAGCTCCTAATCTGGTCAGGCCCTAACTTGCGGTGTATACTCTAACCCGCTATACTGCTAAATAGGGCTATGTGGTTAGGTTTTACATGATGGAAGGCACATTAAATAATATGGATGGAATTCGGAACCTTAAGTCCCAGAAGATGTTTATTCTTGTTGAGGATGAAGGTGAAGAAAAAATACGTGTGATTAACCCTAACGGAGAGGTTCTGCTGTTATCACGCGAATTGTTTGAAGACACCCCTATTCAAGTCGGAACGGGTGATCTGGATTCCTTTTTTTCGCAGGAACAACTCACTTCTCTTGACCGCTATGTCGAGAAGATGAAATTAGAAGATATCGAGGCAAAAGAGCGAGACAAGCGCATTCAAACCGAGACTTTTGAAGAGCATCGCGAGCGAGATACTTTGGGTGTTAGCCGGCCAAAAAGGAAATCGACTTCCCGCAAGCCATCGTTACCAGGCGGTATAAAGTCGAGTTGGAATGCGAGCCAATTCGTTCTTTATCGTCACAAAATTGATCCTCTGAAACCCAAAGAATGCTTTTGCATTACAGTGGAAGGTGAAGGGGATTACGTAATCATGAAAGATGATTTTCTAAAGATATTCAACGATGTCATCATGTCCCCCTCATACATAAGGGAAGGGATCTTTAAGTTCCCAGAAACTCCCGATCGTGCGAAGCGTTTCTTGAGAAATCCAAAGTAACGCGGTATATCCGATTAGCCCACATCTTTAAGATGTTTTCTCCCCTTTTTTTTCCGTGTTAAAGGGAAAAAAATTAACATCCAACGGTTAGAAAAGTATGAAATTTTTCCAAATAAGCATTTGGTGTTAAATAGTTGAAAAAGGGGTGTGAGTGAAAATAAAGAGAGACCGCGCGACGAAGTCATCCGCTACCCTAATATTTTCCCGGGAACCTCCGATAAGAAAAGCATGAGGATCCGTGGACTTACATTTTCAGTTTTATTCTTGATCATTGGGGGGGGGGGCATGCCCTCGGGTCTTTTGGCTGACGCATCTCACCAAAAGGAAATCCTCCCCGGCGGGCGAGCGGCACTTCTTGGGAGCGCTTTTACGGGGCTCGCAGATGATCCGTCGTGCGGATATTACAACCCAGCGGGGTGTGTTTTTGCCCCTAGAAGCGAGATTTCCGTGACTGGAAACGCCCTCAAACAGAGCGAATTGGTTTATAAAGAGGCGATCAATGGTACTGATTTTAAAGAAGTTTCCACGACTATTTTTCCTAGCTTTGTGGGAGCTCTCTATAACTGGCAGCCAATATCGATTGGCTATTCCTACATGATGCTCGATGCCAAGAACATTAACCAGAACGATCATATCGATAATATTGCGCCGGAAGGGTCGAGCCCGCAGATGTTTCATCGAACACATCAAGAAACCAATACACTCATGAATGCTGGAGCAAATGTTGCTCTTAGGCTGGGCAAGTACTTTTCACTTGGTGCCGCAGTCTTTTATTACGTGCGTGACGTCGAAACTTCAGATCATATGCTGACTCGAACGGAGGCAGGGAGTCTCTTGAGCATTGATTATAAATACTCAACAAAAAATGAAGGACTTTTGACATCGAGCGGACTCATGCTTCGCCTGGACACTTGGTCCATTGGTGTCTCGATAAAAACCCCAAAGCC
>CAILAO010000901.1 GCA_903832105.1 uncultured Pseudomonadota bacterium
TCATCATGAATTTTACCTTGCCAGGAATAAATAGAGCGGATTTCCGGAAGGAGATTCACACAAGCAGCCAGTTTGTTTTCAACTAGAATTTGGCCGATACGTACAGCTTTCTCAATATCATCAATAGTAACAAGGCATACGATGTATGGACTCATATTTACTCCATATTGTGCTTTTTTGTTGACAAGCCACAATACCTTGTATATTCTTCCCCCGTTTGGTGATGTAGGCTCCGCTGGAGCCGCGCTCATGTCTGGCTGGATTTTAACCAGATCTTTTAACAAAAAACAACCCCCCCACGCAGAAAGGTAAGGACTGTTTGGAAAAAAAACCATCTGATTCATTGGTTTATGAATGCTGACAAACACTTAATAATATTGATGCCGATCGGGAAATCAAGATGGGGAAGAAGGGAGCTGGGGATATGTTCAAGATCGGAGACGTGGTAGTTTACCCAATCCACGGTGTCGCAAGAATAACAGAGATAAAAACCGAAAAGATTGGGGATTCTGACCAGCTCTGCTATATATTGGAAACGGAGATAAAAACAGCCAACGAAAAACCTGTTATCAAACTTCCCATAGACAAAGCAGACTCTAACCGGGTCAGAAAAATTGTGGATGAGGAAGAAGTTCCTAAGGTTATTGCTATTCTTGAAAAACGCGGCATGAAAAGTGATGCACAGACTTGGAACCGAAGACATCGCGAATATCAGGAAAAAATGCGAAGCGGTAGTATATTTCAGGCTGCAGAAGTTTATCGGGATTTAAGCCTTCTCAAGGAGAACAAGGACCTGTCCCATGGAGAGAGAAGATTATTCGACCAAGCCAGGAACCTTTTAATCAAAGAAATTTCTATTGCAAAAAAAACCGATGAGAAAGAAATTGAACGAGCCATTAGTAAAATATTTAGAAGACAGGATACCAGCACGTCACCCAGCGAAGACATTTATTGATTGCCGGCAAGCTTCCTCTTTCTTTTCATCTCTGAAAGGAAACCCCCATTTATGCCTACTAAAATTATTACAACGGCTCTCCTAGTTTCTAGTGCTATTTTTAGCGTCTTGATAGGGTATTATAGTTTTGAAAATATATTGGGTGCTCTATCATTTGGTTGTGTAGGGCTGGTCGCCGGGGTAGCCTGCTTGAGGCTTCTTCGTCTATGGATAAATACGGATATTCATAATATCATTGGGGGAGCGGTTGGAACGTTGATCGGTGCAATTTTGGGTATAATTATTTACTCCGGAATATCACAGAACATCGAAAAGCCTGAAGTCGCCGGAGCAGTTTATGGTTTAGTGATGGCGTTATTTTGTCTCGTTGGTTTGCAATTGGGATCTTATAAGGCAAAGGATCTCAAAAACATAAAGGCACACGGGGCGCGCGTGAACAACCCAACATCTTGTATTTTAGACACTTCGGTCATCATAGACGGCCGAATAGCTGATGTGTGCGAAACAGGATTTATAGGGGGGGAATTAATTATTCCCCAATTTGTTCTTAAGGAACTCCAACTGATTGCAGATTCCCAGGACTCCACCAAGAGAACGAGAGGACGCAGAGGGCTGGACATTCTCAGTAAGATTCAGAAGCAATCCTGCGTCGGTATAAAAATAGACGACACCGATTATCCAGCGGTGAAAGAAGTGGATCAAAAACTTATTACTATGGCAAAGGAGACAGGGTTTTCTCTGTTGACCAATGATTTTAATTTGAACAAAGTAGCCGAAGTACACTCCATTCAAGTATTAAACATGAATCAATTGGCTAATGCATTGAAACCCGTAGTATTGCCAGGCGAAACAATGAAAGTTCAAATTATTAAAGAAGGAAAAGAGCCGAGCCAGGGAGTAGCCTACCTGGATGACGGAACCATGGTCGTAATAGACCAAGGGAAAAAATTTATCGGAAAAACAGTTGATGCTACCGTAACCAGTGTGCTTCAGACGACCGCAGGGAGAATGATATTCGCCACCGCCAAAAACTGATCGCGAATTAAAAGCTGTTAAATGTAGACCACTTGCCGATTTCAGAAAAAACTATTAGCGCCTGCTACCGCCAGCAAGGAAGTCCTTCCATAGTTTAAACCCAGGTTCAGGCGGAGATCCAGCATCGTTCCACCACAGAATGAAATCCTTGTACATCGCAAGAAATTCATTCCAGTTTCCGTTCGGCGCCACATTTTTCTTCCAGTCAGGATACAAATCATCAGTGGCTAGTTGAAACTCGTCTTGTCCGAATTCGGGAAAAACCTTCTGAAAAGATCTAAACTTCTCTTCCTTACCAAGTTCTCCTTCCATTATTTGTTTAGCAGAAGAAGAAGGCTGAATGGAGGCAGGACTACCTGGAACCTCCTTTGGTGAGGTTGAGTGTAAGTTTTCCTCTTTTTGGGCATCAGGACCAGCAGCAACCTGCGGCTCGGCCATACTAAACGGCGGTCTACCGGATCCGGGCATGTTCATGGGAACTGCTTGGGATCCTGGTGATGGCGGCTCCATCATCGACATGGCCTGGGGAGGAGGCATCAATTGAAGTTGAGCTGTGATCCAGCTTCCAGAAGGATCAAATTCCTGTATCCCACCAAACAACTTGTCAATTCTGTAGGCTTTTCCTAATCCCAGCGGGCTGAGATAATGGTACCGATTCTGCCAGCCTAGAACAACGAATCCTACGGCTACTACAGCAAGAAAAATCCAAGAATGCAAGGCACTCCAGCCTGGAGTTTCCTTGCCAGAACGCTGTTCGAGATTTCGCACACTGTTATCTTGAGCGATCATTACTCGAACCTCCATATTTCCTTAATCTAAGACGAAAGATCTTCGTCTCACGGTAGTGAATATATCA
>CAILAO010000902.1 GCA_903832105.1 uncultured Pseudomonadota bacterium
GTCACGACAGCACGAACACCATTTCGTATCCAAGTTATTGCGGTCGAATGCGGAATGCCAAGACTGGGGGAATAGATCTGGATTCCGTGTGGAAGCGATAGCCTGTTTCACCCTACGATCGTAAACTCTGTATGTTGACATGAGAAATCCTCCCAAAGGATTACATCGGACGGGAGATAGAAAGGTTTACTTTTAATCGAATTTTCGCTGTTATTACAGGGCATTGTCTTAGCGAGGAGCGCCGCAAAAAGTTGGCGGGCGACGCTCGTTCTCTCACTTCTCAGCACCATTAACCAAGGACCAACATCAATCAGTAACCGGAGCGGGTTGCCAACCCGCCGCGCCAGAAATAAGCATCTTAAGCAGCCAATAATTTTCTCTTCTGGCTTTGAAATTCCTCCTCAGTCAGAATCCCCTGCTTCTTCAATTCAGCGAGCTTCGAAATTTGATCTGCAGTATCAACCTTGCTGTCGTTTGATCTACGCAATTTGTCAATCTCGGTATTGATGGCATTAACGAATGGCTTCACAGATTTCTTGTAAACGTTTTTGATGAGCACTCTCGACGAACCGTCCCAAATCGCTACTTCACCGAACATTATGCCAGTCGAACATTCAACAGAATTGATCTTATCGAGTGGAGTTTCAATCTGCTTTAGGCCCCATAACATGCCTTTATCAAGGAAAATGATCCTTTTGGTCGTGCAAACGATTAACCAGGTGTTGCCATTTAGAAGTCCCGAAGTGAGTCCCTTAATTTCCTCGCTGTCCTGAAGGATCTGAGGCAAATACCTTATCTCTTTTTTAGTCCCAAACGTATCGACATCTTTTCCTAATGCCGCAATTTGCGCTTTGATTTGCTCAATGGTTAACATAAAAACTCTCCTCTCATTTACTCGGTGAAAAATGTTTGATCTAAGGCTTTCTCAATTTCATCTTCTGACCGACGCTTCGAGCTCTTTAATTGCAGGAGGAAATATCCAAGCACATTACAGAGTCGGACGAAAAAATAAGATGAAACCCTCGACACGATCGCATATCGGGCATTGTCTTTTAACTTTTAGATACATTTATATAACAGACTGATATTTAACGAATGATTTTTTCAAAAAGCTCAAGATGTCCCCCCCGCCGTCTGTCGGAGATGTCTTCATCGGACTTTGCGGATACGCCGGGAAAAGATCAATCGCGCCAACAGACGAACAGGTCGAACAGGATATTGTTCCGTATTTTGAGTTGAATGTGACTGATGAGGACATCACGCTATCCTCTGGGGATAACACCACGCTACTTTTCTTTGTAACAAGCTGTTTTCGATAGTACTCGCAAACCGTTTAAACCGGATCAGAGTTTCGTCAATTCAATGAGAACTGCTTTAAGAGGCAAATTCGGGTGAGAGGTGAACGCCCGCACAAAAAGACCAAGCTGGAACGCGGTTACGTCCAATTGTATGAGTAGACTCCGCGCTAACTCAGTATCCGACAGATTTCAAAACGATAGCCTCGTTCAAAAGTGCCACTTAAGTCCCAATCCAAATGATTCATCGCGAACAGTCTTTGGAGCAAACGTCAACAGAACGTCATAATCTCCAAATGACGGACTAATCTCCGACGTTTTCTTTTCCGCTCCAACCCCTGTGGGTGAAGGTGAGAGAACTAGAGCGGTTAATCCCCCTACAACGGCAAGGCCAATCCCGATGTTACGGACATTTTCATAGGAGCGTTGATTTTTTGTGTCATCTTCGACTTTGCTTCTGGCGCTAGCGGCCTCAGCGGGATCTGTCGCGCTCTGATAGGCTTTGTAATGAGCGTCAGCATCTTTTTTGGCGTTCATGGCGGCGTAACTACCATACAATGCCAATCCGCTGCCCAAACCGCACATCGATAACGCGGAGTATTTTCCTATCCTCTTATATCTTTCTGTGCGTTCCAGACGATCAAGGGTCGTCAAGAATTTTGCAACGACGCGGTTTGTCTTCTGATATTCTACGACCACGTCTGTTTCGTATTCAGAATCGGCAGCATTACCCCGAGCAGCGCGCACGTGGTGTTTTCCGATGATTATCTTTCCTTGGTACGGAGTGGCTCCCTTTTCTTGGCCGTCGATGAACACTGTGGATGATAACGCATTTCCTGCGGAATCTGTGGAGCTGACATCGATAGCGCCTTCTTTGGCCACTGGCTTGATCACAATCTCCTTCTGATCACCGATTGAGATGCTGAACTCTTCGCCGTTCTCAAAATATGCGGCGCCGGTCGCCGTGACTCGATGTCTTCCTGGATCGACTGAGAGTGGTTTGATTGGAGTCTTGCCAATCGTTTTGCCATCGAGGGTGATATCCAATCCTTCTGGGACTGTCGTTATCGTCAAACTGCCAAAATTCGGCTTCAACGTCATCGAAATTGGTTCCATCTTCTCGCGAACATGCACGGTCTTTTCTGATGGTAGATATCTGGGCATCTTGAAAGACGCAAAATGCTCTCCAAGCTCTAACTCTCTGCTGCACGGCGTGTTGCATAATGGCTGGTTATCAAACTCTACCATCGCTCCAGGGGGAGTTGACGAAAACTGTACGATCACTTTTTTCTGGAAGCCAGGAGCCCATCCGCTATCGGCATCTTTGCCGATTGGACTGTCTGGTAGATTCATTCCGCCAGCTCGTCTGCGGATTGGCGCAAACACCTCGTCAGCTCGTTTTTCAATATCCTGTGCTAGGGCAGATACGTTGTTTCCTTTGAACTCTATGGCACTAAGCTGTTGACTAGTTTTTGTGTCATAACTTTTAACCAAAAGCTTAAGGGTTTCAATTTGAAAAATTTCACCAGTAACAATGTACGAGGCACCCAGTTTTCTTCCAGTTTCCACCTCACAAGCACCCGAACATTCCTCAATACTTTTACCAGGAGGCA
>CAILAO010000903.1 GCA_903832105.1 uncultured Pseudomonadota bacterium
ATTTTAAAAATGTCAGGCCCGACCAATTGGGTTTGTTCAAGCGATGCTAATTCCGGTGGAACTGTGACAAGCGTGGCGTCGGGAACTGGTCTTACCGGTGGGCCTATCACGGGAACTGGCACGTTATCTCTTGCAACATCCGGTGTTACCGCTGGTACGTATACAAAAGTCACTGTGGATACTTATGGGCGCGCAACATCTGGAACCACCCTTGCGGCAAGCGATTTACCTAGCAGCATCGATGCCGCTAAGATTGGCGGCGGAGCTGTCGATAACACTGAATTTAGCTACCTTGATGGAGTCACATCTGCTCTGCAAACGCAGCTTAATGGAAAAGTCGCGGGGCCAGCTTCGGCTACTGACAATGCCATTGTCAGGTTCGATGGGACGACTGGAAAACTTGCGCAAAATTCGAATGTCGTGATCGATGATTCGGGGAATGTTGGCATTGGCACGACGACACTCGGCGGCAAATTGACGGTGGGAGCCTCCATCGGTTCCGGCTCTAACATTAATTCTATGTCCGGGTTCGACATCGGCCTGCATCATGGCGCCCTCCGAATTACTAGCTCAGAAGATGCAACATCAAATCCAGTCTATCCGATGATTAATCTCCTTGTGAGCAGGCCAGCAGCCTATGCGGGCGGCAAAGCCGCGATTGATTTCGAGGCGAGGGATCGGGGAAATGATTCCAATGCAGGTGTTCTAGCGCGAATTGTTGGCGGTGGTGCCGATGGCTTGCCACCAGCTACCTCGCGCTCTGGCATAATAACAATCAACACAGCAAATAATGGTACGTTGTCGGAAGCTATGCGGATTTCGTCGGCCGGAAACGTGGGTATTGGTACGACAAATCCCGCATCGCCACTCACCGTGAACGGTGTCATCGAATCGAAAAGCGGGGGTGTAAAATTTCCAGATGGCACCACGCAATCTACCGCACCAACAGATCTTGCGTTCTCGACTATCACATCAAACACGACGGCATCGCAAAATGCCGCATACATTGTCAACAGCGCCTCTCAACTCACCGTCACGCTTCCCGCAACTTGTGCAGTCGGTAGCCAAGTTCAGGTGATGGGAATAGGGTCTGGAGGATGGACCTTAACCGCAAACTCAGGGCAATCCCTCCTCGACGGCTATGGCAACCAGTCGGCGTCTGGCGGCAGCGTTTTTTCAATGACGGCGAAAGACACCATGACGCTTACTTGCATCGCTGCAAATACCCAGTGGTTGATTACATCTGAAACAAACAAACATTCGGTCTTCAATGTCGTGGCGAACGGATCGTCTCGGAACTGGTCGGACGGTACTTACGCGACGTCGTGTTACAACTATTTATACCCTGTGGTAGGGCGAGTTTATGCAGGATCTACAGGAAGCGGAGTTTATACAATTGATCCGGATGGCGCGGGAAGTATTTCACCGTTTGCTGTTTACTGCGATATGACGACCGACAGCGGAGGTTGGACCTTGGTCATCTCGAATACAGACGGGATGAGATTCTACGCCGATGCTGCGATTTGGTACGATCAAACCTTTGACACCGGTCCAATTACGCCAAGTTCCTTGGGAAAATCGCAGAGCTTCCACACGGTCACTGGGACCAATCTAATGTTCAAGACCAATAACGAGGCTGCTGGTTATTATTCCATTTACTCGATGTCTGCAGCAAAAACTGTGAATGGACTTATCGGTTCGACCAACATTTCGTCGTCGGCCGACGGTTACCGCGATACGCTTACTTTTGTCAAAAAAGGTAGCAGTGCTGTTGCTTGCTGGGGCCAGGACTGGCGCGTTGTTTATCGGAATTACTATTCAGCCGATAACTATCCTGACTCATCTGTTTTTGCTCCATCTGATGTCAGCTCTGGGCGTAGCTGTGGAGGTAGCACCTCCTACGCTACTGGAATCGGTATTAAAACGGACACAAACAATGGATTCACCGGATATGGTGGCAGTATGGAAGGATATGGTCAGGACGGGGGCAACGCGGCACTCACCGGCGGATATTTTTCCATCTATGTTCGGTGACGCTTAGAGCGACCTTCCTCGGAATTGTCACTTTTAGTACTTATTGAAGTATTACATCAGATTCAAACAAGGTTTTTTAAAAATACGGCTGCAGGACAAATGCGTATGTTATCTTTTGATATATAATCCTTCTTTCCCGCTGCGGAAATTTGCCATGCTTCTACATTTGGAAATCTCGTTTTCAGATAGACGAGACCATGATTAATTTCAGTATCTGACCATTTGCATTCGATCATCTGTATAGGTTTTTGGTCTTCCATAATCACGAAATCAACCTCTCTTCCATCAATATCCCGAAAGTATCGCAGTTCGAGATTGCGCCCCTTAGCGTCCTCTTCAAAATGAACCCATTTTAAAAGATGTGAAGCCACAAAATTCTCGAATCGGCTCCCCTGATTCGGAATAAGCGACCAATCAAAATGATAGTGTTTCTGCTCTTTCTTGACAGCACGTATTTTGGGCGAACCAAAAGGAGAAATTCTATAAATACCGTAAAGTCTCTCCATAATGTCTAGCCAACGCGATACTGTTTTATGACTTGTTTGTAAATCTTCGCGTAAACTGTTGATAGAAAGAGGACTCCCTACAAGATCAGGCAATCTTAAGACAAAAAGCTCAAGAGTTCCTAAATCATGAATTTTCTCTAAGCTTGTAATTTCCTCTTTGACAAATCGAGCACGATACTCTTTGGACCAACGCTTTGCCTCAACTTCCGAACCAGAATAGAATGGCTCAGGGAACCCTCCCAACTGAAGTAATTCCATAAGAGAATCTTGCGAGTACGTCCCTAACTCAGCAAAAGAAAGCGGATGCAAGCGTAAATAGTGATATCTCCCCTGCAGAGAATCTCCGCCATACCGATAGTAATCAAGCCGCGCACTGCCGGTCACAAGAAATTGAATCGACTTTCCCGACTTATCAAACAAGCCCTTCAAGTAGTTTCGCCACCGCTTGTATTTATGAAGTTCATCAAAAACGATCATCGAAGTCGCGGGTAGTTGCCTGCGAAGAATCTTTTCCCTATCTTCGTCGATATCCCAATTCAAGTAGCCAGCCTGATTTGCAAGAATACTTTTCGCCATCGTTGTTTTACCGACTTGGCGCGGACCACCAATAAACACCATTTTTTTTCGTAAATCTTGGCGAACTTGATTTTCTAAATATCGTTTCATAACAGTTCCAGTGTACGATTAATTTTGCTTACTGTCAAAATTGCACGCGAGTGATTTTGATACTTGTCAAATTAACTCGTTTCATATAACGGCGTCAAGTCACCTATTCCACTGATCCGCAAGGCTATATTATCCTTGTATTATTAGAGTGTTGTGTTATAAACGAAAAGGCCCCAAGAGGAAAGATCTCCTTTGGAATCTTCAGGAGATCTCTATAAAAGAGATTTACTCGACAATCCTCGACAATCGTCAAAGGATTCACAACGATTTAGAAAATGCGGAGCACGGAGCAACTGATTCTTAAAATGTAAATGCGGAGCATAAATAAATGCGGAGCACGGAGCAACTGATTCATATAATAGTTTCGAAGAGATATCACTGAAGTACCTGCTAGGTATTGTGTTGCAAGAGCATTCGGTACCCGGTTCGGCTGATCTCCAAAAATAAAGTCTAGAACCCCTCTATTTTAAAGGCAAATTCAGCGACAAAAAATTTTAGGTAAAGTTTTGTAGAAATCCTCCGATCATTAATAGAGGAGGGGTGTATGAACACTTTCTACAAAAGTTTTGCGATAACATTTTTATTCATTAGCGCTATCGGACTAGCGCCTTTTTCGCACGCTGAAGAATATAACCTGTCTTATGGAGC
>CAILAO010000904.1 GCA_903832105.1 uncultured Pseudomonadota bacterium
GATTCGATATGGAATTTCAAATAGATAAATTCGACGGAGACGACGAATCAACCAAATTAAATTTGTTTGAGACAACATAGGAATTTTAATAATTTAAAATAACATACGACCACAAATCTCAGCGGGATGGGGAATACAGAGAAATAATGGAGTTATATTGGATGAATAAATATGGCGCTATCGGAAACGGAGTCGGAAACAATATCCATTCCTAAAGTGTTAAATCGGTTGAAATCGGTGTATATATAGATCGAATCATGAAAAGATAATGAAATAAAAGTCAGGGTCGAAAATTACATCTGGAAATAAAATAAACAGAAACAATATCAGTAGAAAAATAATCTCGAAAAATTATTTACTATCTTTGTATTGAAGTCATCAGAGAGAAGTAGACTGAACTTAAGCTGTCAACAAGATGGCCCACAGTATAATTCTCTAATACTCTTTTTCGCCCCGCTTCTGACATACGCGCAAGTTTTAGTCGGTCATCATCTAACATAGCAATAGCACGAGCTAGACCCGAAGAATCTTTACCTTTAACGAATACTCCGTGAACCTCATCCTGCATCACATCGGGAATTGCGCCAACCGGCGTAATGATAGGTACTGCACCAGCCGCCATTGCTTCCAATAGAGAATATGGAAGACCTTCACGATGATAAGTCGGAAAAACAAATACCTGACTCTCGCGCCACAATTTATCTTTAATCTCGCCTGATACCATTCCAGCAAAAACTACCTGGCTACCAAGCCCCAAATTTATTGCTCTTTCACGAAGATGGACGCCTTCAGACCCTATCCCACCGATGGTCAATCGTAGATCTCGACCCTGCTTGATAAGCGAAGCAAAGGCATCCAAGATTTCAAATACACCTTTGTTTCTGGCTAATCTACCAAGATATATAAGTTGGAGGGGGGCATGCTTATTGTTAGAAAGTGGTTCAGAAGTTAATGCTCTCGCATCGATCGCATTGGGAATGACCTCTATACGAGAATCTGGAACAAACTGTTTGTAAGATTTCTCTTCCTCGAATCCAAGAAGAATAATTACGTCAGTATATTTGAGAACAGATTTGAGTAGAGACGCCAGCAGTGGATATCCAGCAAAAAAGTTTTGCGGCAATGGGCCACCATGCTTCTGAAAAACAATCTTACGATTTAACGCTCGCGCTATCAGGAGATAGATTACATCACGCCAAAAACTTTTTGCGTCAAGTGACGTGTTGAAATGAACGATTGCTGGACGATATCGTATTAGAGAAATAAAAAAAACAAAAGGACTGAGTGAAATTCTGATAACTCTTTGTAATGTATTTTCAAGGCGCCCTTCACTGCCGACTTGGAAATGAATAAGTTCAAACTTTTCAGATAAACCAGAATTGAATAATTGGTTAAGATGAGTGGTGACCCCGCCCACGGCAACCAAAGAAGGACCTAGTATCAGGACTCTATTCTGTCTCATCTATATGTATCTCATCATGATTAACTATAGCTTATGAAACAATACCAAACTACAGTATATTTCGCTGCACCTATTTATTATTAGGCGACAGAGCTGCTTATATCGTGAATTTATTTTTTGCGTTGACCCAATGATTATGCAAAAATATACCTCTACCAATATTCCTATCAAATGGGAGTTGAGTTAACGATAGATCTTATTGGTCGTGCTGGAATACCGACGACTGTAGCACCTGGCTCAACATTAGTAAGTACAACAGCGTTAGCTCCAATTCGCGATCCGCGTCCAATCACTATAGGACCCAGAATTTTAGCCCCAGTTCCCACTAAAACATCATCTTCAATAATCGGAACTTCCTTATGCCCATTTCGGCCACCAATAGTGACATTTGTTCCTATCTGCACACGAGATCCGATCTTACAGCGTGCATGAATGACTATTCCTAAGCCGCTATAACCAAAAAGCACATCTTTACCAACCACCAAACTAGGCGGCAGTACAACTGAAAAAATTACTCTATTGAGTGCATACAGAAATCTTGGCAGAAAAGGAATACCGGCGACATAAGCCCAATGAGAAATTCTAAATATTTGTAACATATTAAAATTCCAAATAGGCGTTCAGTAAATTATAGACGGGCTTTATCATTAATATGATTGATTGAGATTGATTCATAAATTAGACCAGTCTTCACCGAAATAGATTCCCATGATAACTCTGTGTCTCTTAATCTTCTTGCACCTGCAGA
>CAILAO010000905.1 GCA_903832105.1 uncultured Pseudomonadota bacterium
AATCCCTAACACAGGAATCCCATCATCCTGTAATTTTTTCAGGAGGCTTCGGAGGATCACTGATTTTCCTGAACCTGCTTTTCCGGTAAGAATGGCAATTCGCGGCTTGTCCTCTGATAAAGATTGTTGAATCCACTCCAATACTGTTTGAACTTCTTTACGGTCAAGATGACAATTATTGAAGAAAGTAGCAGAAACAGCATAAAGACTTGCCGAAGCCAATCGAATCTGCTCTAAAAGGGTTTCACGCTTAAGATGGGCTTGTAAGTGAATATCATGTTCTTCGAGATATGAGATAATATCGTTTCTATTAATCGTTTTTCATTGTATTCCGGCTTTGATTGCCAAATGGTAGAGACACATGGGAACAAATGATACATTGGTGACATGTCTTTGAAATTGATGCAGAATGCTTTTTTCAATATGAGCAATTCCAAAGCTCGGTTCATACTCAACCTGCTTGGAAAAACGAATCAACTCATCATCAGTGAAATGGAGTTCTTTCCTGAGATTATCCCAAGCTGTGATCTAATTATTTGATGCCAATGTTATCTCAAGCTCTTTTCTTGATGAACAGGTTCTTGTACGCTCAAAGACTTCTTTAAAGAGAACGCATGGACTTTGAGAAACAAAATAGAGTTTGGCATCAGGCGTTTTTTGATATTGGCTTTCCATCTGAGCCAATACGTTCTGTTGTTTCAATTCACTTAACCGCCATCTTACACCATCCGGAGCATTAGACTTAAGGTTGTAAAACTCTTGCTTATCGGGAGAACGGATATAAATATCATCTATTGAGACAATTTCTCTTTGGTAGGTTTGGGGATCAATAAAAGTAGTCGCCTGTGGCGTAACCTCTAAGGTCTCATCAAAGAAGGCGTCAACAAATTTCAACGCCACAAACCAGGCTTCGAAATTTACGCCTGCTATCGTTGATGAACCTCCGGCTTTGGACATGCTCGCGCTCCTTATGTATAATTTACGATGAACCTTTTAACCAAAGATTCCCTCTTATAGAGTATAAAGTCAAGGATTCTCAACGATGTTTTTAAAATTCTGATCAGGGGTTTTCAGGGTATCTCTGCTCAAAAAGGCGTTTGGAAGGATGGACGTCTGACGCCTGTATACCGCCAACTCTTTGATTTACTTGTAGATACAAACCGTGCTTATCAACAAAAAAAAGCCGCTGCTCTTGCGAGCAACGGCCTTTTTGCAATCTGGCTCCCCGGGCCGGACTCGAACCAGCGACCAATTGGTTAACAGCCAACCGCTCTACCGACTGAGCTACCGAGGAATCCAATTCACTCTGTATTTAATAAAAAATTTGCGGGTAATTTTGTCAAGTCTTTTTTCGCAAAAAACGTTATTTTTCAACGGGAGGAGTGCAAAAACGAGTTCTTGCACTCCTCGTAACGCCGACGCCTACGGTTTTTTCAGTTCTTCCAGGAGTTTCTTGGCGTCGTCGGCTTCTTTGAACGCTGCGTCCAGTTTGAGCGCGATGTTCAACGCTTGCGCCGCTTCCGCTTTCTTGCCCTGCTTCGCATACGCCAGTCCCAGATGATACCGAATCGTCGCTTGCAAGGGACTGAGTTCGGCGGCCTTTTGGAATTTTTCGACGGCTTGGTCATATTCGCCGCGGGGTGACGAATGTTTTGACCAGCCCGGGAGAAGTTGTAACCCAAATGCCCACCGCGATGGAGCAAAGCCCGGATTATCTCACGGGATTTATCATG
>CAILAO010000906.1 GCA_903832105.1 uncultured Pseudomonadota bacterium
AAAGTCTGCTTCAGCAGCTATTGATAATCCTATGCCTAATTCTTTATCATTAAAGATATTCCCTTCTAATCCTTGAATTTTTGTAGGCACATCCACAGGGGCAGCATAAAGAAATCCGAGAGCAACGAAACTTAAAATAAATAATAATACTAATAACTTACGAATATCCTTCTCCATTTCTCTTTGGTGGAATATGGACCGTTTCTATTTTTCAAAAATTAAAAGCGGAATATTTACCTCAAAACTTCTACGAACTCTGCCACTACTCTAAAATCTTCACCGGTTACATTTTCAAGAACGATATCATTAAAACTCTTATTATCCGGTGAAAGTATAATCTTTTTATGCTTCCATTGCCCATCACCAAAATCTTCTTTCTCGCTTCTATAGCGTTTTATGGTGAATTTCTGATTTGTTTCCGGATCCGCTACTAATCGCGATTCCACAAGCACAACTAATCCATTACGCGACCCACCGCGTTCAAAGCGAAATAAGCAATAACTTCCATCCGGTATAGTTGGCTCCATAGATTTCCCAACTACTTTGGCAATAAACATATCCTTATTAATTTTGCGATTGATGACCTTCTTCCAACCAAGCCGTTCAACATACTCTTCCTTGCCAAAACTAGTAGCCACAGCTTGCAAAGAATACACCGGTAAGAAATTAACATATTTCTGCTTATCATCAACATTTTCGTCAGGAATCAAATCTTTAAAGAATAATGGCTCTTCGGCCTTATCACCGTTATCTTTATTCAAACGATCGTAGACTTTTTTAAGCAGATAATCCTTCACCACTGCCGCGAAGGCTTTATCATCCATAATCTTGTTGAAAATATCCTGATTTTGATCCATCCGATCAACAAGTTTTGAGATAAAGACATCTTCGAAGCCGTATTTGAAGTTATCAATAGTATTAGTTTTTGCCTGGACTCCAAGCTTTTCATCCATTACCATCTCTTCTTCGATCTGATCAAAGAAAAGCTTGTCAGCTTCAGTAAAATCAGTACCAAAACGGTCATTAAGAAGCTTAATTATCTCTGATAACCGTGCGTATTCATCTTTATCTTTCCTTGTTCCGGCTTCCGAAACCGGATTAATAGCCGCTCCCGAATCACTCTGCAATTGAATTTTACCATCAGTAATTTTCTGAAGGCGATAATACTCAAGAGCAACCTCATCGCCAAGGTGATATGTTTCGCCACGTCCTGACCCAGGAAGCTTCTTCAACAACAAACGAGAGTAAGCATAAAACTTCTCCAGATCTATATCTTGAAACGGCATAATTTGCGCTAAAAAGGCGTATAGCCGGACAAAGACACCCAGTGTATTGATAAAATCATCACGGTGTTCTTCTTTTTCAATTGCCTTAAACCGTTCTACTGCCATATCCACAATAGAATTCAATTGAGCATGTTCACGCTTTGTCTGCAATTCTTTATTCCTGAAAAATACGGCACAGAATGCATCGATATCTGATTGATAGACCACCTTAAACGAATCCAGTTTGGTCTTGAGATCATAAAGCTTATTTGGATCCGTAACATCGCTTAACTGTGTCTGCTCGTAATACGGCTGAAACGCCGCTAATATATCTTCGCGCTTATTAACGAAGTCCAAAATGAAAGTATCTTCCTTCCCCGGACACGTTCTATTTAACCGGCTCATGGTCTGCACAGCCTTGACGCCGTCAAGCCGCTTGTCCACATACATGGTATGTAAAAGTGGCTCGTCGTAGCCGGTCTGATACTTTGCCGCGACAAGCAAAATCTGATATTCGGATGTAGCAAACTTTTGGGGCAGTTCTTTTTCGCCAAAACCATTCATTCCCGGTTCGGTATATTCCGGAGGAATACCATCCAAAAGCACTGTACCCGAAAAGGCCACAAGAGCTTTGATATCTTTATAGCCTTTCTCTTTCAAATACCGATCAAACTCATGTTTATATCGCACCACGTGTTCGCGAGAAGCGGTCACGACCATCGCCTTGGCCTTACCGCCAATCTTTTTCAAAGTGACCTGCCGGAAGTGCTCAATCATGACTTCGGTTTTCTGTGCCAAGTTATAGGGGTGTAGTGTTAAAAAACGCGCGATCGCACAGGCGGCCTTTTTCTTATTCATATTCGGATCGTCTTCAATCTTCTTGGATAACTGGAAAAAAGTTTGATAGCTGGTGTAGTTTTCAAGGACATCAAAAATAAATCTTTCTTCAATCGCCTGCCGCATAGAATAAAGATGAAATGGCTGAGGCTTACCATCAGCGTCTTTTTGACCGAAAAACTCCAGCGTTTTTGCTTTAGGTGTTGCCGTAAACCCGAAGAAACTCAAATTTGGCCGAGGCCCCCTATTTAGCATGGAACGACGAATTTCATCTTCGATATCATCTTCTTCATCTACCTTCCCAGATACCACTTCGTTTTTATCAACTACTGAAAGCACATCCTTCATCTTCTTGGCAGATTCACCACCCTGCGAACTATGCGCCTCATCTACGATAACCGCGTAATTTCGCTTAGGCAGTGCCCCAACCTTATCCAAAACAAAAGGAAACTTTTGAAGCGTAGTTATAATAATATTTGTACCGCTGGTGAGCGCCTGTGCCAATTGGGTGGAATCTTTGTCAATTTTCTCAACAACTCCAGACTTATGCTCAAATTGGTAAATCGTATCTTGTAATTGCTTATCAAGAACGATGCGGTCGGTGATCACAATCACCGAATCAAATAACCGCTTATCGTTCTTGTCATGAAGACCAGCCAAGTGATAAGCGAGCCACGCGATAGAATTGCTCTTACCGCTTCCAGCGCTGTGTTGAATCAAATAATTCTTTCCTGCCCCATTTGCAAGAGCATCGGAAGAAAGCTTCCGAACACTATCAAGCTGGTGATAGCGCGGGAATATCATTGTCTCAATCTTAAACTTTCTACCATCAAACGTCTTTTCCTCGACTTCTAAAAGCAAAAATCTTCCTAAGATATCCATCCAGCTGTCTTTGACTAAGACTGCTTCCCACAAATACGATGTTTTATGTCCGCTTGGATTCGGGGGATTCCCGGCACCTTTGTTATAGCCCTTATTGAAAGGCAGATATTTTGTCTTGCTCCCCTGAAGGCGCGTAGTCATGTAAATAACATCTGTATCCACGGCAAAGTGCACAAGGGCACGCTTCTTGAATTGGAATAAAAGCTCTCGTTCGTCACGATCATATTTGTACTGCCGTTTAGCATCATCCACATCCTGACCGGTAAATGGATTCTTTAACTCAATAGTAGCCACAGGAAGGCCGTTAATAGACAAAAGCATATCAATCGAACTTTCATCTTGCGTGCTGTAATGAACCTGCCGGGTAACGGTGAGGATATTTTTATCGAACAGCTTCTGGGTTTCCGGGTTTAATTTGCTGACCGGCTTAAAATAGGCGAGCGTGAATTTCTTACCATAATCAGTAACGCCATGGCGCAAACAATCAAGCATCCCGCGCGCGTCAAGCTCCTGATTAAGGCGGTATAAAAACTTTTTCTCTACCTCTGCGCCATGGACAGCCGTCAAGCTATCCCAAACATTCTTCTGGGTATCCTTGATAAACTGAAACAGCACCGTTTGATCAATCGCTAGATCCCGATTGAAATTATTCGGATCGCCCTGTACATAGCCGCCATGATCAATAAGGCTTTGTTCGATTGATTCTTCAAAAGCTTTTTCGTTAGTTATGGACATTTTGTTTCTCCGCAACACTTTCCTTGCTCAATTCACTTATAATAAAATCAATCCAATTTCGATACCAATACCACGTCTTTACTATCTTCGCCCCAAATCCTCTTGCTGGATCCTTGCCATTATGTTTTTGCCAAAACACAGTATGTTGATGCATCCCGAAAGATTTAAACCCCAATTCTTTAATCTTGGTTATAACCTCAGTAGCGGAAAATTTTGGCTTCTCCCGATCTTCTTTGATCCAATATTCTTTCTGAATATTTTTTGCCAAAGGATCGTCTGGCGATAAAAATTCTATAACCCGGTCAGCCTGCGACTCTCTCTTGGCGGTAACCTTAGTAAAAAGCAATCGATATGCAAAGCGTTCACTTTTCTTATCTTCCTCTGTTAAATCCTTCTCAAAATCTGCAACATATGCCCGGATATGACTCGGAATTTGTTGTTCCTTATCTTTAATGACTTGCGCTTGATTGTAATCAAGTTCTGCAAACTGAAGGCTCAATGCTAATTTCTTATCGAGTGAATATTTCTCGCCATGCAACATCTTCAGATAATGATTATAATTCAACGCACATGCTTGATATCTGGCAGATAAATAAGAATCCAACCCAGCTGCCTTTTTATGTTCAATTTGATTCCTAAGCCCTATCAAGAACTTAAGGTTATGCACTGTGTGTTTATCCAATGGGCATTCGGCTATCGATAAACATTTCGAAAGATCCCAATATCTATGTGAACCGTCTAATCGAGCATACTGTTTTCGACCGTTTACTACTTCATAATAACGGTAATCAATTTTCTGTTTTCTATAATGTGCATGTAGAAGGTAAACCCAAGCTATTGTAAATAAAACAATGAAAGATTCCGTCTTAAATGTTGTGTTTGGATTATTATAAATTTGTACAGCTGAAAGGGCTGCTTCTTTCGATTTTTCAATTAACTCTACCCTCTCAGAAAATATCCTTCGTCTCATATGCTCCTAATTCCGTACATCAATCTTTCCAGTCACTACTTCGGAAATCAAAGCGGTGCGGAATTCTTTCAGTAATTCAATCGATTCTTTCTCCCGCTCCACTTGACCATCAATTTGAACAGTTTTACGATCAAGAAAGTCGCTGATTTTATCCTGTTCTTTCTTAGGCGGAATAAGAACAATAGAATTACTTAATGCATAATTACCCAAACCGAACCTTGTCACGCCAGATGCCTCAATTTGGAATTGGTAGTTGATGCAATCAGTCGATAACAACCAAAAAAGATATTTCCCATTTATTAATTGCGTATCTGGCCTAATCTGAGCCAAGTGATACCCACAAATCACATTCGGAAGCTCTGATGCCACATAAGCCGGAACAGCAATATCATTCCATTCCTCAGAATCCTTTGTGACGATAACATCTCCGACCCTCAACTGAAATTTTCTAATTTCTTCCAAAGAAGCAGTTGCTTCCATGAAATCCAAGTCAGGTGTAATGAAATCGTTATAATAAACATCTACATAGTTGCATAGACGTACATCCAGTTCGCCTTCTTCGGACTTTTTATTAACATTACTAAATTGAACAGATGCATTAAATTTCAATTTCTTAATCTCCCAGTGCTTTGGCATTTTGCCTAACCACTCGATCCCAGAATCCTTCATCATCGCACTCAAATCAAGGCCTTTGGTAACTGCCTGATTGATAATCGCCGTGCGCTCCTCCTTGAGAAGCTCAATCATGCGCTCTTTTTTGGCGATCAAATCATCAGTTTGCGCTGTCTTGCGCTCAAGATAGTTAGAAAGTATTCCCTGTTCATCATAAGCCGAGTTAGGAACAACCACATTGTTAACTTGATCGACAGCTACGGCCGTATACGTAGAGCCAGTTGCGATTCGATTCAATTCATTTAATAGGCATAATGCTCGATAATAAGAATACTTTTTATGTGAATATTCAGGTCTTATAGCACACAATCCTCGCCCAATCCCATATGTCTGATCAGCAACATTCACAGCACCTACAGGAGCTCTCACCGACAAAAGAATATCGTCTTTTTGAGCAAGTTTATTTGGATGATCGCACCAAACACTCGGCATAGGATTTAGTCCAGAGAAATCAGCATTGCCCTGTAAAAATGGTATTCCAACTCCTTCTTTATTGCAATCGGACGATTCCGGAGATTGACCCATTATGGTTTTATCAAGGTACTTTAACCGTTTAATGTTCCAATGAGAAGGGATTTGCCCGATCCACTCAATCCCCGAATCTTTATATGATGAATATGGCCTGTTCATTTATATAGCCCTGTTTCATATGTTGTCCGCTTAACCGGACGTTGCTGATGAATCATTAAATTTCCCCTCTCAACGGGAATATTAAATGTGCGTAATTCGACGCGCCAATCCTGATATTCCCTAACAAGATCCTCGACCCCGACGTGCTCATTGAAAATAATCTTGTCTTCCGCAGACTGCACCATCAGCTGGTTAAGCATTTCCACGCCCTCGGGCTTTAATGACCCAACGCTATCACCTTCACGTGGTTCTATATCGCGTAAAGGATGAATCACTATTGCCACCCGAGGAGTTAATGGACAATACAAGTCGCATCGACTGGCGTTCCAATATTGCAGACAAACCGGATTATCACTCGTCAAAAATTGCACGGGAGTTTCATTCTTAAATACAATCCATGGTGAAGTCGCAAAAACCTTCTGAACACCAATTAAAGCATTAATCCCGATTGCCTTGGGAAATGCTTCTTTGATTACAACCTTGGTTCCGCCATGCTTACGGATTGTTTCTATGACCTCGCGATATTTCGTGTCAGGATTCGACAATTCTTTTTCTTCTAACTTATCGTACAAATTCTTAACGATATGGGAAAGCCCGCCAGCCCCCAATCTTACGGCCGTTGGCGTGCAGGCTCTTAAATAGGCGAGATACCCAGACATCAAATACTTTGTTGTCACATTATATGTATCAGCAGAAACGCTACGGACACAATCGGCCCAATTCGGCTCGAATAGCTTAAGAAAATCCTCAACTGCTCTTGGATTCTCAGGGAAATATTCGTTGGAGCTCCAATCAGCCTCATAACAAATTGATTTTACAGGAATCGCATCTTGGCGGCTTAAGTTGCTTTTTCGAACAACATTAACCAAGTCTTCTTTTTCAGCAAGACCAAAGCTTCTTAAATATGTTTGGGCAACATAATGATCTTTAACCATTCAAAACCTCACCCATCAGACCTTCCGTCTCTTTTTCCAATACAAGAATATCTTTGCGGATTTCCTCAAGACTTCTCAAAGGTTTATATTTATAAAACTCTTTAGTAAAGTTAATCTCGTAACCTACCCTGTCTTTGCTTCTATCCATCCATGCATCCGGCACATGAGGCTCGACTTCACGCTTAAAATATACTTCAATATTATCCATAAGAGGCACATTCTCGTTGTCGCGTAATTCGCTGTCAGGTTCCGGCTTCCCGTCTTTATCCAAACAAATATCGGCAGTCTCATCCCGCTCAGAGAGGGCATTAAGTATCGCACTCATAACCGACGCCTTAAATCGTAAACCGAGCTCTTCCATTTTCTTCTCAAGAATCTCAACAAACTTCGGGCGGTTCTTATGAATCTTGTTTGCATCCATTCCCGCAAGCATTCCTAAGATTTGCTTTTGCAGATTTTCGCCTTCTTCAATTTCTTTGAAACCGTCTTTGCCTTTTTTCTTTGCCTTGGCAAGATTTAGGAATCCGGTTTCCTGCTTAAAGCGCTCAATTCGCCCTTTTGACGTATGAAAAGTAAGCTTCAACGGCCTCTCAACTGTTACGCGCGTATAGCCAAAATATTTATTAGGAAGTATTTTGCAGTATTCGCCCGCTTTAAATTCTCCATACATCTTTGTAATTTTAGCAATGTGCTCATCACTGATTTCATTTCTTTTATTCCCAAGACTACGCGTCATTTTGTTAAAAAACTCAACCGCGTTAATAAACTGGATCTTGCCTTTGCGCTCTTTTTCTTTTCGATTTGTAACGATCCAGATATATGTCGAGATGCCAGTGTTATAGAAAAGTTGATTCGGGAGCGCGATAATCGCTTCAAGCATATCCTTTTCGATGATCCATTTACGGATCTCGCTTTCACCGCTTCCAGCCCCGCCCGAGAAAAGAGGCGAGCCATTAAAGACAATTCCTAACCGCGCGCCGCCATTTTCCGGCCGCATCTTGGAAATCATGTGCTGTAAGAATAGAAAGGAGCCGTCACTAATACGTGGAAGCCCGGCACCGAAACGCCCTGAAAAACCTAACTGCTCAAATTCTTTGGTAATATCTTCCTCGATCTTTTTCCACTCCACACCAAAAGGAGGGTTACTAAGCATATAGTCAAACTTGTCATCTTTGAGACCATCTTGCGTAAAAGAATTGCCGAATTTAACGTGCTCTGTATTCTGCCCCTTGATCAACATATCGGAATTGCAGATGGCATAAGACTCTGGATTAAGCTCCTGGCCGAATACGCGTAAATCTGCATCGGGATTAAGTTCGCGAAGATATTCTTCTGCCACAGAAAGCATACCGCCGGTTCCACATGCGGGATCGTACAGCGTTTTAACGATTCCTTTCTTTGTAAGGATATCCTTGTCATTCAAAAAGAGAATATTAACCATAAGACGAATAACTTCGCGCGGCGTAAAATGCTCTCCAGCAGTCTCATTTGACAGGTCGGCAAATTTACGAATAAGCTCTTCGAAGATGTAACCCATCTCAATGCTTTGAATCTTGTCGGGATGCAGATCAACTTCGGCAAAACGCTTGACGATCATATACAAGAGGTTTGATTTATCAAGCCGCTCGATATGATCATTAAAATTAAAATGTTCCAAAATACTACGGGCGTTCTTAGAGAAACCATTGATATAATCTCTAAGATTGGCGGCGATATCGTTCGGATCAGCGACAAGCTTCTGAAAATCAAACTTGCTCTTGTTGTAAAAGGACAACTTCGCCTTTTTCTTAAGTACCATCTCAGTGGCTTCTGGTGATAATCTTTTGGTTTGTGGCAAATACGACAATACTGATTCCTTGGTCGGCTCAAGCACGCAGTCCAAACGCCGCAAAACTGTAAGCGGTAATATTACCCTACCGTATTCGGACTGCTTGTAGTCGCCGCGAAGCAGGTCCGCAATGCCCCAGATAAAATTTGCGCTTTCTTTAAAATTGATCGTCACTCGTAATCTCCTTTATATCCTTGCTTCCCGGTGGCCACAACGTCCTGCTGACGGCACCGCCTGCTGAGCCATTTATTTTTTTCTGTTCTTCCCTTTGACTATGATATGACGTTTAGCTTGCTTCATTTCGCTCTGCAAGCTCATAACCTCAATCGATGGTTCTTTACTATAGTGTAAGGGCTTATGCTTAGTAACTGAATATTCAGGATGATTGTCTTTTTCAGCTCTGTAATTTTGCAAAACCTTTTCCATTTCGTACAATATCTGCCCTTTCCCAATGGCCTTCTGCCCGACTCCATAACTTTGATTGGAGGATAACTCCGGAAACAGAATGGGTTTTATCTTTTCTTCTATATAGCTTCCAAGTGAATAAAAACTTCTCATTTCTCCATCCGGACATTTCACCTTAAAAGTTTTTCCTCTTATCTGCTCCATAGATTCGATAAAATGCGATAGTTGACCCATAGTGGCTCTGCACATGGTTTCCAAACACAGTTCTATTAAATACGCCTGTTCATCTGTACATTTAATCATTGGCATAGATAAATGCTCCTCATTATTGCTGTATCCATAAAGATTTACTCCAATTTATAACTTATCCGGCGTGCCGCCCTTTTTCTCTTCCTTCAAGAATGTTGCAATCACAGAACTGATCTGTTTAAACGCAACCGGATAATAGTCCCAGACCTCGACACAAAGGTTTACTATTATTGAATTCTCATTCAATCGTTTCACCTTGTACTTCTCATGAACATGGCCGCAAAAATTCCACGGCACGTTGGGATCCGCATCCTCGGCCCGGTGCGTCATGCAGATATCCCTAGAGCCATAATGAATATACATCTTCGAGATGATCGTATTAAGGCTATTGTGCCGGTCATGGTTGCCTTTGATGAAAATGAACTTGCCATTCAGCCTCTTTTCGAACTGCCGGTATTTCTCTACTCCACCTTCTTTCCCACCTTTGAAGATAAAGTCACCTAGAAAGAAAACTGTATCGTCCGGCTTAACCCGCTCATTGTGCTTTCGGATGATCGTTTCATTCATTTCCTC